>PWEN01000041.1 GCA_003553505.1 Candidatus Nealsoniibacteriota bacterium
AATCGCTATGATATCACGTTCTTCATCTGTGACCCTTTTGTATCGTGCTTTGTCTTGTATTTGCATATACATCTGATATTATATGAATAACAGATGTTGCGCTAGAAGTTAGAGACCAACTTATCTTTCTTTTTTTTCATTTTTATTAAGCCTAAATTTAAAAAAATTGACTATTCTTTTTTAAAAACAAAATTATCATTTTCACCTTCTATTTGATCAAAATCTATTTCTGAAATAGATTCCAATTCACCGTCAGACTTAATTTTGTAGATCTTGTTGAATCCTAGCTCTTTTATTTTATCTACTGATTTTTTAGAAAACTTTTTGCCTTTTTCACCTGACCATACTTCCATAACCACTATCAGAGAATGTTCGCTAAAAAATTTTTTACCTCCTTCCAATACCATATATTCAGCTCCTTCAACATCAATTTTTATTACCGTAGGCACTTTGTTATTTTTAATATATTCATCTAAAGTTACTGTTTCTACTTTAATTTTTTTAGAATGATTAACAGAAGCCGCTTCAATTAGAGAACTTGCACCGCTAGTACCTTCATCAAAAAGATCAAATAGAATCGCTTCGCCGTTTGTATCACTTAAGGCTTTTTTATTTAAATATGTATTTTTTGAATCGGAATTTAATTTAAGATATTTAAAAATATTTTTAATTGGCTCAAAAGAATGGATTTCTCCTTTATTTATAATTTCTTGAGCTAAAAAAGTATAAAATCCATAACTAGCGCCGATGTCATAAAATATATCTTTAGAATTTAAATTTTTAATAAAAAATCTAGTCAAAGAGCTTTCAGATATGTCTAATATTTTAAAAAGATATATCTTTCGAGGAACAGAGTCACTTAAAGGCATTTTAACTTTCTTTCCAAAGAACAACTTTGTCTTAATTTCTCTACTAGAAAAATCTAAACGCAATAAGACTTGCTTAAAATATTTAGAGCGCAAAAGTGTTAATCTTTTGATTTTTTTAAATAATCCCGGTCCTTCCAGCTTTTTGTATGCTACAGCAATCTCTTCCGCCTCATTAAATTTTTTTAATAATTTTTCCTTTTCCATATTGATAATTAGTCTATTAAAAACATTTCGTGATTTTTTATAAAAATAAAAATTAGCGAAAGAACGAACCGAACTAATCTTCTCCGGATATTTATTGGAAATATGATTAAAAAGAACCCAATCGGGTCTATTTTTATCTACCCATCCGGAAAATTTTCTATGTTTAATATGAGGAACTTTACCTTTTTCATCTTTATTAGAAGAATAAATAACAACAAATCTTTCAGATGAATCAAAAAGTCTTTCCATGTAGTTATTAAATACATCATCCTCAATTAAGTGATATATAACATCCAAAGAAAGTACAAGGTCTGCTTTTTGATCTTTATATTCATTCATTAACATAAAGCCTTTAGAGGCATCTCCTTCAAATTTATTTTTACACAAAGAGATCATTTCGGGGCTTATATCAAAACCCAAATATTCAGAAAATATGAAATATTTTAATTGATTACCATCTCCAGATCCAAATTCAATAACGGAACTTATTTTATTTTCTTTAACAAAATTATTTAATACATCAGCCTTGAAATAAGCCATTTGATTATAAGAACCTCTCCCTGAATCTCCTCCTTTCTTATAACGATTTATCCAAAATTCATTAGATTTGAAATTTTTTATTCCCAATCGGTAAAGTAATAAAGTAAAGTTTCTTTTTGAAAACTTTTCTAGCTTCCTCAAAAGGGATAAAAGTCCATTTGGGAAGTATTTTTTAATAAATATTTTACTTTTTTTCTTCAACATAACTTTAAGTCTCTTTTCAATAATATTATTTTATTTTTTCTTTAACAAAAAATTACCTTTCTTTGAATCCACTATTTCAAAATTATTTTTCTCCAAAAAATCTAAACTTTCTTCTTCAGCACTCTCCCTCCATATCTCTACAAACAAAAAGGTTTCAGATTTAAGATTGTCCAGGGTATTTTTCATACCATTAAGCACCTTGAATTCAAAGCCCTCTACATCTATTTTAATAAAACTTATATTTTTTATATTCACATTATTATCATTCACATATTTATCAAATGATTCTGTTTTAATCTTTGTATAGCTAAATTCCGAACCATTATTTTCGATAATATTTTTTCTAGAATCAATAAAACGACTCCCCCCTGTGTGATGCCTTCTTTTTTCAAATTTTAAAATATCACTTTTGTCACTTAATCCTTTACAAATAACTATCGCTCTTTGTTCTAGCTCATTAAGTTCAATATTTTTTTCAAGACCATATAAGTATCAGGGTTAGCTTCAAAAGCAATAACTTTTTTAAATTCTTTTTTATTTAATGCGAATATGGAATAAAACCCGATATTAGCCCCTATATCAATAAAAACACCCTTACGCTTATCTCGATCCAACCATTCGTGTAAATATTCTTCAAAATAAGGAGAAGACTTCGAGAGAGAGTCATTCGCTTTTATCAAAAATATTCCTATTTTATTACGAATAATTAGTTCTCGTTTAAATATTTTAGATGTAATATTTTTAAGTTTTACTTGAATATTGCAACCTAAGTGCTTTGATTTAACTGTTATTTTGTAAATAACAGCAATGATTATAAAATATAATCTAGAGCCTTTTATTACCTCGGTTTCTTTTAAAAATTTAAATTTAGATTTTGTGCTCATAGAAATTATTTATTGTTTTTGACATTTTATCTATTTGCTCATTCAAAGACAACTTCTTTACACATTCCAAGCCGTTGCTTTTCAAATCTTCATATAAATTATTGTTTTCATACAGTAATTTGATTTTATTACACAATTGCCTATAATCACCCGGTTTAAAGAGAAGACCATTATAGTAATTTGATATAGTCTTATAAGTTCCTCCAGAATCAGAACATATCGGCACAACTCCTGCACTCATTGCCTCTAATTGCACCTTTCCTTGTTTTTCAGCAAAAGAAGGCATTACTAAAATATCATTTTCGGAAAGGGGGTTATAAAATTTGTTCCTCTCATATATAATACCATGAAATTTAATTTTCAAATCTTTAGCAAGTTTTTTATTCTTTTCTTTTTTAAAACCATCTAATCCAATAATATTAAGTTTTATTTTTTCTTTTAAAGATTTATTACTTAAGGCCTTTAATAAAATACTTAAACCTTTTTGATTCGCTTCTCCACCTATAAAACATATCTTGTGGCTTATTTCTTTCTTTATTATTCCCGGTTTGCTATTAAAAATAGGACAAGAAATTATCTCAAACTGATTTATGTGGTTTTTCTTATTAATCACAATATTAGCAGTATAAAAAATTAGATTTTCTTTAAATATTACCCTAGAGATCATTATGTAAAGAAGAGACTTGATTGGATTTAAAAAAAATCTTTGAAGTCCTTTTAATTTCCCATTACTAAACATCATCGACAGAGAATTTAAAACTGCCACGGTATCAGATTTCACCCATATAACAAGCTTTCTCTTTCTTAATATCCAGGCCAAGAAAATAGATAATCCCTTAAAGGGATAATTTACAAAATATATATCTTCTTTAGGTAAAGATAAGAGTTTTCTTCTGTATTCTCTTATGTTTCTTATAAAATGCCAAAAATTTAAAGAATCAAAAAAATTATAGAATTTCATGTTTTTAGCGCAAGAAACAAATTTCACTTCATCAATAGTGGAAACTTCTTTTATAAAAACATGAAGATTTAAGTCAAAGTGTTTTGCCATCTCATCAATAAATCCAGTTCTTGAATGATAGTATTTGTTATCAATCTTATAAACTTTGATGGGTATTATTATGTGCATTTTTTTCATTTTTTTTCTGAAACTAAAACTTTCATAAATTTTTCATAAAAAACTTCTGGCGAATATTTTTCTTTTACTATTCTAAGGCTTTCTTTTTTCATTTTTTTCATTTTTTCTCTATTGGAAATAATTAATCTTATTTTATCGCTTAAATCTTCTAAATTATCACTTTTAAAAATATATCCATTTTCACCTTCTTCAATATAATATTTTGTTCCATTAGTATCACTACAAACAACAGGTAATCCACAGCTCATCGCCTCCAAAACAGAGTAAGAGGCAGGCTCATTTGAACTTGGAAGAATAAACAAATGATGTTTACTGTATTCTGCAAACATTTCTTTGTAAGGAAGATTTATTTTTATGATAACTTTATTTTGAAGATTGTTATCTTTTATATATTTAACAATTTTTCTGTAAGTTAAATCATCTTTAGAATACAGAGCTCCCACTATTGTAAGCTTTAGATCCTTAATATCTTTCAATTTTTTTATCGCCCTTAATAAAAGAAGGTTATTTTTTCTCTCTTGTGAAAATTTTCCTACGGAAATAATTTTTATAGGTTCATTATTCCCATTTTTTTTTGTAAAAATATCACTAAAATCTATGGAAAACGGAACATAAAAAGAATCTTTATAAAATTTAGAATAAAACGTTTCAGGACTTCCCTTTAAAGGAGTTATCCATTTCGCTTTAAAAAAAATACAAACAAATTTTATAAACAAAAATCTTAATTTTCCAACTTTCTTATAAAGATCAGTTTGACTATAAAAAATTATTCTTCGACCTTGTAATCTAGAAAAACAAAGAGCAAAAAAAGAAAACGTATATCTAAAAGGGTTTCTTATTATCACAATATCAGGATTGTTTTCCTTAATTTTTTTGTAAAATAAAATAGGCTTGGGAATGCTTAAAAATAATTTTATAAGCTTAAAATTATGGAAAAATGAAGAAAATTTTTCCAGAAAATTATATTTCTCTATCGTTTCCGTCTCTAGAGACTCGCTTTTATTTCCTAATTCGTACCAAACAAAATAATACACTTCATGTCCTTTGTTCAATAAAGTTTTTACCCAATTACACTGATTGTTATGAAAGCTAGGAGAAATAAAAATAATCTTCATGAAAATTACTTATTCCATCTTAATAAAGAGCCAGCATCGTAAGTTAAAATTCCTTCATCATTCAGTTCTGCAGACATAGCAGTAGCAGCAACACCAGCGGTTATGATTACAAGTGGTTTTTTGTATTTTTCAATCTCTTTCTTAATTTCTTTTTTTAGCTCATCAAAATTATCAAAAACATCCTTTGCAGGAATCTTTATAAATTTAACAGGAGTAAACATTGACTCAAAATTTTCTTCTGGTCCGACATAAATTATATCTTTATCATCAAATAGTTCCCCTATTAGGGAAATATACTTTTTTTTATCATTACATATAACATTACCCAAGCGGAAACAAAACGGAGATCCATAAGTGTGATTATTTTTTAAAAAAGGAAAAATCGCGAATTTAGAAGCACCTCTCCAAACTTTTCGTTGACAATTTCTTTTTTCTAAAGCATCTCCTAAAATAACATCCAAAGGAATTGCAATGATGTATTTGTTCTTGTTTAAATTATTTTTATAACCCAAAAGTATGTTTCTTATCTTTTTTTCAAGACTTTTATCGTGTTTTTGATGTGGTCGTGGATACCCCGATAAATAACCATTTTCACCACTTCCATATCTAACAATGCCAACTTTATTTTCTTTTAAAAAAGAAATTGTTTGTTCATCCGAAAGAAAGTTAAAATCATTAATTGAAATAAAAAGTTTCCAGGGTTTTAATAATAAATTAAAAATAATTCGTAACCAAACTTTTAATTTTAGTATTCTTTTTCTCATATTCTTAAGCAATAATTAGTCTCAAATGATAATTTAAAACAGCAACCTCATACCTTTTTGTGCTAAACATAAAAAGTTTTTTTTAATATTCTTGTTCGTAAAATTTTATGAAAATTGATTAAAAAGTCTGCTTCTTTCTTTATTCTTTTTTAGATATATTCTCTGGATCATCAATCCCTTGCTTGTTCATTAAATCATTATTTACAATCTCTGCCGTTTTGTGTAATTGAAGATCTGCTCCGTTACTCTCAGCAAAATCAATCAATGCTTTGTTGTCTTTTACTAAACACTTACCACCATATCCTCTATAATTACCATGAAACACATCTAAATGATCTTCTGTTTGAATAAATTTACTTTTAGCAGCACACTCCATTACAGTATTATAATCTATAGCAATCTTTTCACAAAGATCATACATCTGATTAGCAAAGATAACTTTTACTGCATTAAAAGTATTATTAAAATACTTCACCATCTCTGCTTCAGTTACAGGCATTATCTTTTCAAAAGGAGCTTTAGGAAGAACATCCATAACAGTTTGTGCAACATCCTTACTCTTCTCTGTATATCCTATAATCTGCCTATCCGGATTCTGCATATCCTCATCAGCAGTTGCCTCGGAAAGAAACTCCGGGTTAAATAAAAACTTGTGATGACTATGCTCTTCTTGTAGTTTTTCTGTACTCCCCGGCAAAACAGTAGACTTTATAACCACTATCTTCTCTCCTTCAAGAAACTTGCAAACATCTTTTACATAAGAAAGGTCAAATCCTTCTCCTTCTCTATAAGGTGTGGGAACACAAATAAAAACAATATGCGCTCTATTTATCTCTTTTATTGAACCCACCTCCTTTTGAGGATCATACAGTAAGGGGTCTTCGCCCTTACTCTCAAAGTACCTCTTTAAAGCTCCTCCTACCATCCCTACTCCGCATATTCCCGTTTTAAAATCCATACAACTTTAAGAATAAACTTTTTAAATACAATTATCCTCCCTATACCAATCCACAAACTTCTTCACTCCCTCCTCTGCAGATATCTTTGGCTCCCAGTCTAACACTTCATTTGCTTTTGAGGTATCAGCAGAGGTCTTTCTCACATCTCCTTTTTGCATCGGCAAGAACTTCTTTTCCGCCTTCTTGCCGAGGTGCTCCTCAATCAGCTCTATGAAACCAAGAAGAGAAACAGGACTTCCAAATCCCAGATTGAATATCTCAAAAGAAAGATCCTTCTCAATCGCTTTAACTGTCCCTTTTGCAATATCGTCTATATAGGTAAAGTCTCTTTCCATGTTACCCTCTCCGTAAACTTCAATAGGATCTTCTTTCAGTATATTTTCCGTAAACTTAAAAAGTGCCATATCCGGCCTGCCATAAGGTCCGTAAACCGTAAAGTAACGAAGGCCTGCCATGGGAATTTTGTATAAAGAGTGGTAACTGTAACAAAGAAGCTCTGTCGCTTTCTTTGTTGCCGCATAAAGTGAAACAGGACTGTCGGTAACATCTCCCTCAGAGAACTTCTCTTTCTTGGAGTCTCCGTAAACGGAAGACGAAGAAGCAAAAACAAACTTTTTAATATCAAAATCCTTGCTTAGCTCCAAAAGATTAAGAGTTCCCAAGACATTGGAGCTTTCATAAACAAAAGGATGCTCCAGAGAGTACCTTACTCCCGCTTGCGCGGCAAGATGACAGACAGCATCAACATCTTCTTTTTTAAACACCTCCTTTAAACTTTCGTAGTCAGATATGTCTACCCTGTAAAGCGTAAAGTCTGCTCCTTTAAGCAGACTCTCTACTCTCTTCTTTTTTAGTTCCGGATCGTAATACTCATTAAAATTATCAACCACAACAACGGAATAACCCTTTTCAATTAAACTCTTTGATACATGACTTCCTATAAACCCTGCTCCTCCTGTAACCAGTACTGTTTCTTTATTACTCATTTCTCCATTATATCATTCATTGAAAAGATATTAAAGATTTGAAAAACTACAATAAAAACAATACAATCAACTAAATGATTGAATTAATAATAGCTTTAATTGCAGGAATGCTGGCAGGTATGGCCACCGGTGCCATGGGTGCAAGTGCGGTAATGATCGCCGCCCCACTGCTTGTTATTTTCCTCAATTACCACGCATACCTAGCAATAGGAGTAGCACTATCAACAGACGTCTTCTCCTCATCCTCTTCCGCACTTATATACTACAAAAACAAGAAGATAAGACTGAAGCCCGCTCTCGTCCTGCTTACATTCGCACTAATAGGAGTTGTTGCGGGAAGCTACTTCTCAAAGGATATCGCCTCACATGACTTGAGCATCGCAACAGGAGCATGGGTTCTTATAGCAGGACTTTTAATAATCCTTAAAAAGAAAAGAGAGGCTCCCAGTGCAAGCCTTACAAGAAAAAAAGACCTTTTCCTTAGTGTTCTGGCAGGAACAGTAATAGGCCTTATAGCAGGATTTTTAGGTGCAGGAGGAGGATTAATGATCTTTTTTGTATTAACCTTTCTCCTAAACTATAAGTCCCACTATGCAGTGGGAACTTCCGTTTTCCTGATGATATTTATCGCATTTACAGGAGCAGTGGCACACTACATATATATGCCCTTCCCTTTGTCAGTAATGCTCCTTGCAGGACTAGGAGGATTAACGGGAGGAGTTATATCATCCAAGCTTGCAAATAAAGTAAAAGAAAAGACCCTCAAAAACATAGTGGGAGGAGTAATAGCAATGCTAGGAGTTCTGCTTCTCCTCGACAACCTCTTCTTGTGACTTAATACAACTCCGGAAAAACTCCTTAACTATAAACTTCTGCCGGAGAAAGACTTCCAAGATTGATAGATTTTTCCATAAAATCCTTTTTACTTCCCTCCACTGAGCTCCTCCACGTTCTTCTTCATCTCCTCCTTGAACTCGTCTCTCACTCTTTCAAGCATCTCGTCATAATCGTCTATCTTGGATCGTAAAAAAGAGTTAAACTCTTCTACGTCTCCCCTTTCTCTTATCTCATCAAAAGTGTCCTTGTCCTCCTCGGAAAGACGCTCTAATATCTCTACATTTATGCGTTTTATAAGAGAGATGGTCATCGCTTCTATGATCTTGTTTTGATCCTTCTCCGGAAGAGTGTCGAGTCCCAACTCTTTTAATATGCTTTGTACATCCATAATTTAAGTATTATTTTTAATAAAATTTAACGCTTTATTCCCTCAGGAAGCTTGGAGTAATCAATAACCCCTTCTCCGTAAGTATTTTCTATCCTTTCCGTGACATTCTTTATATACTCCTTCACAAAATCAGCCTCCTTGTTGTGTCCTGCTTCCTGCAGTTCATTGTAAAGATTTACGTCCATAAATAAAGTCCTTCCCACATTTCTAAGTTGACGAGTAACAAACCCTATAGGCTTTCCTTCTTGAGTAGCCTTACTTACCGCCTCTCTTTGACCAGTTTCTGTAAACAATTCACGTCCCGTAGTGCCTTGAAGACTAACATTTCTTGCGTATTTTGTCGGATTTCCTTCTCCGTCATACTCAAACTGCACCTCTCCCTGCATCTGTCCTCCTTCCATCTCAAAGGCCCCGTCTCCCAGCTCCCTGATAGATGATTCTTCTTGCAAAGCCTCTTCGGGCTGATGTGCCACATCTTCTCCCTCACCGGATAACGTGGGATCTAAATCAGACATATCCTTGCCCATTCTAACTTCTTCTGAATAAGGGCTTTCCTGAAACGCATCTCCTGAATCTTCTACTGAGTCAGCAACATCCTCTGATACTCTCTCAAAAAGCCCCTTGGTTATTGTTTCTGTTCCTTTTACCCCTTCTTCTATATAGATCGGCAACCACGACTCAAACCTTTGATTTAAAAGTTTAGCTATCATTTCCGGACTCCTTCCTTCTTCTATAGAAGAAGTAATGTAATAACGAACATATCCGCCCATTCTTCTTCTCAGTTCTTGATAGTTCTCCTCAGTTATCTTGTACTTCTCTTTTCCCGTGTCTAGTATATATCCATCATCATACTCCTCCCAAGAACCTACCTGCTCAAGTCCATGATCCGTCCATCCTTCTATTCTTTCTTCAACTGAAGGTTCTCCTTCCGTATCCTTTTCTATATCCTCCTCGGGAGACGCATCTTCCGTCTCTGCTGAAAACTCTTCCGGTTGCTCAGTTTCAATATCAGGAGACACATCTTCCGCTTCTGGCGAAAAATCTCCTGAGTCCATACCTCCTTCAGAAGAAATGCCTTCAACCCCCTCCACTTCATTAAAAGAAGAGATCGCTTCTTCTCCTCCTCCCGCCGTCGCCGCACCGAAGAGATAAGAGGATACTCTTGGCAGCAATAGTGTTACTCCCACTCCCGCGGCAGTAGCGGCAATATATCTTGTTAGTTTTTTCTTGTTTTTTCCTCTCTCAAGAGCAAAAAGTTTTTCATCTATTTTCTCTGTATCACCCGTCTTTAATTTTTCTACGAAACTGTCTGCCGTAAACTCATTTAAAACTTCTTTCTCCTCCTTTTTTTCCTGCCTTCTCTTTAGATAT
Source organism: Candidatus Nealsoniibacteriota bacterium (assembly GCA_003553505.1). Lineage (GTDB taxonomy): Bacteria > Patescibacteriota > Minisyncoccia > Minisyncoccales > PWPS01 > T1SED10-78. Next base: position 10,260 of record PWEN01000041.1, read on the forward strand.
CCTTCCGTAGTAAGTCCTACACCCGCTCCAAAAAGTGAGCTTTTACACAAAGACATAGAAGCAACTGCAGTAGCCAAACCCGCTCCTGCACCACCTCCCATTGCTGTCGCTCCAGCTCCCAAAAGAAACAAAGCACCACCAGCAGCCAACTTATACCTCAATTTTAAACTTTGATACCACTCTACTGTTTTGCGCACCTTATCAATCGCTTCCTTGTACCTCTCTCCTTCATTTTCTTTAAACATCGCATCTGTCTTCTCATCGTTTAGCTTTATCGACTCCATGTGAACAGTTCTTTTTATCAAATCCTCCAAGCTGCTTATCTCTTCTTTGCTTTTTACCGCATCCTCCTTGTCAGAGTAAGCTCCTTCAAGAGCATTGAGTAACAAACTCCTCTTCTCGCCCATTAATGCTATATAGTTTTCCCTGGACTCTTCCTCTGCCCTTTGCTGTTCTTCGCTATCAAACCCTTTCCTTTTAAGCTTTTTATTCTTTGCTGCCGCTCTAGCATACTCTCTGCGTGCACTATCCATCCTCGCATTGATATCCATCAACTTTTCTGCCACATCCTCTTTTGTTTCACTTTCTTCTTTTTTCTCAGCACCTTCATCTCCTACTAGCTTACCTTTTTCTACATACTCTCCTACCGGCCCTTTGAATTTTCCTTCTTCTGTTGCTTCATCAAAAGACTCTTCCTCTCTTCCACTTGCTCCTGCATATGCACCCTCAAGCTCTTCCACACGATCACCAAGAGAATCCACAGAATAAGGAGGATCCATCTCTTCTTCCGGAAACTCTTCTTCTTTTGTCTCATCTTCCTCTGAGACACTCTCTTTCTTTTCTGGCTGCCTCATTTTCTCTATCCGCCTTATTCTCTCCTCTGTCTCCAGTATCTCCTCCTCTATCTCCTTGCTGGTTCTAAGTAAAGATCCTTCAGAGCTCTTCTCTCCGGCAAACTTAGGAGCCGTATCATGCTCATTCTCCAGTTTTTTTACCTTTTCTCTTAAAAAGTCCAGTTCTGCAGAGTAGTCGTGAGAAGACTCTTCGGACTCTTTCTCCCTTCCGCTTGCTCCCATGTATGCACTCTCAAGCTCTTCTGTGCGATCCCCAAGAGAGTCCATAGAGTAAGTATCTTCTTCCAGTCCCGCATACTGACTCTCTATTTCTTCTACATAATCTTTTATAGACTCCGGAGATTTTTCCATCTTTTCTACATGCTCTCCTACCGGTCCCTTGGGCCTCTCTTTTGACTGACCACTCTCCCCCTCTAAAGACTCTTCTGTGTTTTTTGGCTCTTTTTCCATATTGTTTTTCCTGATTATATCAACGACAAAAGAAAAAGCAAACAAAAACGCGCCCTTAAAACATATCAACAGCGCTATAGGAAGTTCCGGCACTGTTTCTGATTGCAAGACGGCAAAGATAATTTCCAGGATCAGGCTTGTCTATTTCCAGTGAAACGGAAAGCATTAAACCCTCTTTATTTTTCTCTCTTGTAATTGTAACTTGCCTCTCTTTATCACTTAAGACAGTTAAAGAAACTTCCGTCCCTTTTTCTCCTCTAATCATGTTGGTAACATCTTCAGAACTCATCCCTTCAACAGAGCGCCCATCAACTTCCAGTATTCTTTCTCCTTCCCGAATCCCTTCTCTGTAAGCAGGACTATCCTCTAAAGTCGAACTAACCACTACGTTCCCTTCTTGCGTTCTTATGTTCATCCCTACTATGCCTTCTTTCTCCTTTATGTTATAAGTTTGTTTTTCACTCTTGTTTTCAAAGTCTTCCCCTTCCCACAAGTCTTCCTCTACCCACTCCAACCAAACATCCACCTCATCGTCTCCTCCCGCGCTATTTATTATGCCACTAAACCCTAACTTATCTTCTTTACTATAACCGGGCGGATCGTGTTCTATAGATGGTTTTTTTAAGTACTCATCTGAAGCTCTCTCATCAAAGTCAAATATCAAATCACCATCTATGTCCTCAAGTTGAACAACTCTGTCTATCATAAGTAAAAACGCATCGCCCCGAGGAAATTCCGCAGAAACAGGCACAGTTGATTTTCTTGAAAACAGCCAAGAGGCCTCTACTTCTCTTTTCGAATCAACGCTCCACCCTTCCGGTTTTTCTACGGGCGTATCGCTTAGCACATACAAAGAGAGTTCCGCAGACTCAATGCCAGAGAAAGAGTTTAACACCTCCACAGGATACACAGGATTATCAGAGCTAAAGGATAGTTTTATAGAAGGAACAAAACCATAATCCTGTCCACCCATCGCCAACCAGTCATCAACATGCTGTTGTATTAAAAAAACATTTTCATCCTTTATTGATTCATCATGCTCCTTAAGCTCTTCACGTGCCCTCTCAAACAACATCTCCTCATCTAACACCTTTTCCATTAATCCTTCTTGTATGGGCATATAGTGGCCATGATCACTTGCAGGAATTAGTTTCATCATCCACTCAAACGTAAGCATAAAGCCTTCATAGTCATCATTTTCTAATACTTGAAGCTGGTACTCCACGATCTTCTCGGAAAGATTCTCCTCTGTTACATCTTCTCCCGTTTTCTCCCTCACTTCTTCTATTATCCCATCTATGTGCCCTTGCGGATCTCTTGCTGCTTTAGAGTATATAATTTCTGATATCACTTCCTCTAACTCCATCTCTAACCCCTCCATCTCTCTTTCTACCTCTTCCTTGGAAACGCCCGCCAACTCTTCCATAAACACCTCCTCTGATATCTCCTCTGTGTCGGGAAATATCACAACAAGATGATCCATAGCTGACCGGAACTTTTCAAAGTCATTTTCCGTAATGGCTTCTGATATAATATCTACTATTTCGGATGCCAAATTAACTTTTGTTATGTCCTCTTCTATTTCTTCATCAAAGTTTTCCATGAGCTTGCCTAAAGGATCAGATGTTATCTCTATAAGAGTAATGTGCCAACCCTTGTCCTTGTACTTCTCAATCACCTGTCTTTCAGGGTCGTACCCCCTTTCTCTTGCCCAGGAATAGGCATCCTCATCGGGAGAAAAAGAGCGGGAGTTGTGCAAAAACAAGGACTCAAACTCTTCACCATACTCTATACCACCAAATCCTTCTTCTCTGGAAAGTGCCCTAAATAGCCCGGAATTATCAAAAGGAGTGATAAATCTTCCTTTCGACTCCTCCGGTGTAGCAACAACCCAAAGCATATCATCCGCTTTCACTTTACTGTTTATATTCAAGTACAGGTCCTGCTCTCCTTCTATGTGAGACACTATTCCCGTTACAGAAACAGTGTCGGATTTAAAATAATCTTCCTCTTCAACATGAGTTTCTCTGTTTGTTATAAAAACAACAGCAAAGATCACTACGAGCAGCAAAGGAATCAAAAGTATTCTTTTTAACATAAATAATGGTTAAGTTTCTTTTTTAGTTCGCTATGCACTTCTGAAGAACTCATAGAGTCCTTTCTGAGAAGTATAAGAAGAACATCTTCCTCTCTTTTATTTAACTTAATCATATCATTTGTGTGGTTTAATCGTATCAAAATGATACGATTATTACAACAAAAATTAATTAAAACAGCATACCACGTTTTACAAAGCACCACAACAATACCATGCACTCTATAGTACAAGAAAAACTATTGGCTTTTATTTCTCTTGATATACAATTTTAGTATACTAAAAGAAATAAATATGCTTAAAACAAGCAAAGAAACTGAAAGAGCGAGAAAAAGCATAAAAGATATGCCCTACTTTGTCTCAGGTCAATCATTTGTAGACAATTTAAGGAAAGCATATAAAAAACTACAAAAGTGGGATTAAGCAATCACTCCATCGTCAATCTCTATCACCCTATCTGCTCTCTCTGTGTACTTTTTTTCATGTGTCACTAAAACAACAGTTAACCCTTTTTTATTCAAGTCAAAAAGAAGATCAATTATCTCGTCTGCTCTTTTAGAGTCAAGGTTTGCCGTGGGCTCATCTGCAAAAAGTATCTTGGGATTATTTGCCACCGCACGTGCCACGGCAACTCTTTGCTTTTCTCCTCCGGATAATTGCGAAGGATAGTTGGAAAGCTTATCCCCTAGTCCCACCTGCTCTAAAACTTTACCCCCTATATCATTTAACTCTTCCCAGTTATCCATGCTAGCCATAAGAGGAAGAATAACATTCTCTAGAGCGTTTAGTTCCGGGAGAAGTGCATAGTCCTGAAAAACAAAACCGAAGTGCTTCAAGCGACAGAAAGAGTCCATACTTTCAGAGAACTTTTTTGTATTACACGTCTCAAAGATAATGTCTCCGGAAGTAGGACGGTCAAGTAAAGAAAGAACGTAAAGAAGAGTACTTTTCCCGGACCCTGATCTACCGGTAATAACAAGCATCTCACCTTCCTTGATATCCAGGTCTATGCCTTTTAAAACCTTGGCCTCAACAGACCCTGTCTTATAGCTTTTGTGTATATTTTTTGCCGATAGTATTGTCATCTTCCAAGTATTGAATCAATGGTGTTCTTTTTTACGATAAGGTGTGCGGGAACAAGTCCGGCAATTATGCTGGAAAGGAAAAGAATGGCCAAGCGCAGAGAAACACCTGCATAAGTTACGTCCAGTATCCCGTCACTGAAAGGAAAGTCTATAGGATTCTCTGCAAAGTAAGGGACAAGAAAGGCGTATAAAACAAATATGCCTATAAAAGATCCGATAAAAGCATAAAAAACAGACTGGAACATGTAGGAATACTTAATTATACTTCCTTCTATTCCTATTCCCTTCATTATTCCTATATATCTTTCTCGCGATATAGCGCTTATAAAAATAACAATAAAAAGCGTTACAGACGCCACAGCTATGCCGATAGCTCCTATCACCGCCCCCAGAAGAGTAAAAGTAACAGAGAGATCGTCAAAGAACTGCCCCTGACTTTCTTGCCATGTTTCCACCTTCGCATCAAACTCCTCAAAGCAACACCCCGCAATACTGCCTTCATCCTTTATCGCTATCTCGTCGGAAAGACCCAAGGACCTCCCGGTAAGCGTAAAAAAATCTCTCTCACTTATAAACACCCGTGAGTTTATCTGCGATAGTTTGGACTTTAATATTCCTCCTACAACATGCTCCTCCGACCTGTTTCCGACAACAAGCCTTACTCTGTCTCCTACGTGCACACCCTCCAGCAGATCATCCGATATTCCGGCATCATAACGATCCAAAAGACCGCTGCCGACAAGAAGACCTTCATAGTCTCCTTCCACTATAAACTTCTGCAGATCCGTAACACTGCTTTCTTTTTTAAAGTCTATTCCCGTTACAGAAACACCCACAGAACTTTCTTTTTCATTGCGGCGCAGACTGTCTCTGTACTCGGACTGCAAAACTCCTCCCTCAATACGCCGCACGCTGTACTCCCCGTCTATCATATCTACAAGACGAGAAGTGTTTTTTATGTGCTCCTTCCCTTCAAGAGGTGTGATTATTACCTCACCGGAGTAGTGTTTACGAGAATCCTCACTTGCTCCTACCACAAGACCGCTCAGTATGCCGCTTATAAAAACGAGGTTCAAAAAAGTAACGGTCATTATAAATATTATCAGACCGCTTACATAGAAGTTGGCGTTCTTTATCTGACGAAACGCCAAAAATAAACTGATTCTTAGTTTTTTTAATATCATTTAGTATATTGTGAGTATATCAGATTACTCTCTCTTGCACCACAAAATAAGCTTACTTATAGATGCTGTGATTACCCATTTTATGAAGATGTGCATCTCCCTTACTATCAAACTCAAAAATTATCCTGTAATCCTTATCAATAGAAAAAGACCTCAATCCTTTTAGTCTTCCTTTTAACTTATGATTCTCTAGTGCTTTATGAAAAGGGTCTTTTTGAAACGTTTTAATCGCTTCTTTCGCTTTTTCTTTAATCTCTGGCGGTAACTTTTTATAATCTCTTAGAATATATTAAGCGCATGCCTTAATTATCAAGCTCGTTAACATCTTTAAGAGTCTTTCCTTTTCCTTCCCTGATTTCTCTCCTACTTTCTTCTATCTCTTCCAGTAACTTGTTCTCTTGCCATCTCCTAAAAAGATACCTGAAAAACTCGCTTTTACTGGCAAAGCTACCCTCTTCTACCTCTTCTTCAACTTTTTTATCAATCTCTTCAGGGAGAGATATGTTTATTATTTTTCTCATATTTTTATTTGTATATATTTTGTATTTAAATTGTATTACAAATAAAAAACGCTGTCAACAAGACGACTTCCCTCTAGAGTAGACTACTCTACTCTAAATACTTTATACCCCTCCCTTACCGGTTTACTTACCTTGAGCCCTAACTCCTGCTTAGCTTTTGCTTTACTTATCTTCTTCCCGTCTACCTCCATAGACTTCACTTTCTGTGTAAACTCTTTCTCTCCTCCCATAATCTTTATCTTTTCTTCTAACTCCAAAGGAGCACTCAGTTTAACCACAGCAACTTTAGCTTTATTGAAATAGTGCGTTACTTTACCGACGGGTTTTTCTTTTTTAGACATACAAATATTTTACTATAAAAAGAGAATTTAAAAAAACCTGAGAAATGATTCTCGGCCTTTCTTATTTGTTCTAATCGACATCTTTACAAAAGACGTTTTCTTTAATGCCTCGAACTCTTTTGAATTTATCAGATTCAAACTCTTTGAGGAACTCCTTTATTGAAGCGATTTCAATGCTGGCAAGGTTCTATAAAATAAAAATGAAATGGAAGAAAAGGTAAAGGCACCACAAACGTTAGTGCCCCTTTTACTTTTTATTTATTAACTTTAAATTAAAAACCACCTCTTTTTTGAGATTTTTCTTCATCCAACTTTTTTGCTTTTCATCTAAAACCTCACCCATACCATCAAGAACTCTGGAGTCAGGTATATTTTCTACCTTCTCTATGCAGTCTTCAATAAAGCTGTCTATGTTCTTTCCTGTTCTTTTTTTTATTATCTCTTCATTTAGTGGCCAGTTATTTGAAGAAAAAAACCAAACATCAAAAACATCACGGTTTGTTGATCTTTCATGCATAGCAACAAGTTTATGGGCAAACATATCTTCTTTGGTCATCACTTTCATTGATATGCCGAGATAAGACTTTATCTCATAAGAAGAATTAAAGTCTTTTGTATTAATCTCCACTTTAATATTAGGTGCATCGTCTCTATAAGAAAGAACAAGAAGTAAGCTAGATTTTTTCTTTTTCTTCTCTTTTATTTTTCCGTAATTACTAACAATTTTTTCCACCCCTAAAAGAACATTATCCAAAGAAGACTCACGAAGAAGATCAAAATCAAGATCTAAAGAAAATCTATCTAGGTTATAAAAAAAATAGGCAGCTGTTCCTCCCTTAAATCCCAAAAAAGGACCTATCTTTGGATCTGCATAGATATCTTTTAGTATCCTTAAAAGTATATTTTTATGTTCTGCAGTGTTAAGCATTGGAATAGTACTCTTTTACCTTTTTTTCTATGTTCTTGTTGTTATAGATATGAACAATCCTAAAAACCTCTTCCCAGTCAAGCGAAGATAGATTGTCAAAATGATACTCTTTTCTTATATACAAAGTGTCCAAAAAAGCTCTTTCCTTAGATGCTGTATAATACCCGTTACTCTCTTTTAGTCCAGCACCTTCTAAAAGAACACTGTTTTTCATTCTTTGATAAGAATAAACTTGATCTTCAACTTCTATCTCTCTTTTGAGATAAGAAGCAATAAATATCTTTTTGTAAAACTGAAAAATAACTCCTTCTTTAGAAAGAACCGTCTCAAAGCTAATATAAGAAGGGGTATATATTTTTGTTGCTAGTTCAAGTCTATTGTATTCTTTATCTTTTGCATAAATCCCACGACGCAAATGAATAAGCTTCCCGTTTCTCACATAGTAATTTAATCTATTTTTAACATTAATAGGGTTTTCTTCGTTCCATAAAAGAGAGATGTCTTTTATCGAAAAAACCGTCTTATTGGATTTAAGTATTGTATTTATATAATCACCTTTTTTGGGCATATATGAACCATTAGTTAGGTTTAAACATACTTCCAGTTTAAATTTTCAAATAAAAAAGTCAAGCACTAAAATCTGATAAGGAGCCTATCGGTTACACGATTTAATTTCTAACCGTAAATGATTAGAGCATTAGTCGTCACTTACATTGAGGCAGTAGCATGATTGGCAAGATTCTATAAAATAAAAATGAAATGGAAAAAGAAGTAAGGGCACCACAAACGTTGGTGCCCCTTTTCATTCTAATTCCAAGTAGTCTTGAATCGGTGAGCATCATCACCCTTGTGTATGCACCCCGCCTCTTCCACTTTTGTATTTTTATTATCTTTTGATATGAGTTCCGCTATCCCATCCCGCAAAAAAAGTGACAGGATGACCCTTGCATCCTCTTGTCTCTATCACAGCATATTTATCACCATGATCTACAAATCTCAAGGTATCCAAAATCAAAATACTTCCTTTAGTGACGGTTCTACTTTCTCTCGAGAAACAAAGAAACGAACCAAAGTTTTGACAATAAAAGAAGTCCTTGAAGTGGTGTGCCCCATATCATATATATCGCTCTCCTCCCATCCGAGCTGCTCTTCACAAACCAGAATATTACTCCCACCTTTGTCCACTGCACCAACTTAAGCTTCTCGAGCTTCATAGGAACACCCTGTCCTCTCTGCTCTTTTTATGTAATCCAAAACATCCCCACTCTCAAGTATGCTAACTTTTTATATTCATAGAACGAAAATCCTCGTTCTTCTCCATGAGATCATCATAGCTTCCTTCCGCAACCACTTCTCCGCCCTTTATGATGTACAGCTTGTCACACTTCTTTACCGTTGTTAAGCGGTGAGCAATTATTATGAGAGTACGACCCTCTTTGAGTCTCTCTATGGCATTGATAACAAACCTTTCTGTCACATTGTCCAAAGAGGATGTTGCTTCGTCCATCACAAGGACTTCCGGTTCATTGTAGAGTGCACGCGCTATCCCTATTCTTTGTTTTTGACCCCCGGAGAGACGCACTCCTCTTTCTCCGATAAGAGTGGAGATTCCTTCCGGAAGGCGGGAGATAAAGTCCTTTAGTTGTGCCGCCTCTACGGCACGCTCTACTCTTTCTTCATCTATCTCCTCTTCCGGTACCCCGAAAGCGATGTTGTTTCTTACCGTATCATCGGAAAGATATATGGACTGTGGAATATAACCTATCTTTTTTTGCCAACCACGAAGGTTGTTTTTTATATCCTCTCCGTCCACTTCTATACTTCCTTCTTGCGGATCAAGAAGCCCCAGAACTATATCAACGGCCGTAGTTTTACCCGAACCGGTCGCTCCCACTATTCCTACAGCAGAGCCTTTCTCTATTACAAGTGAAGCGTTACGTAGCACATTTTCTTCTGTATGAGGATAAGCATAACTTACGTTACGCATCTCTATTTTTTCCTTAAAAGACATCTCCTCCGCCTCTTCCTTTTCCTTTTTCTTCTTAAAGCTCATAAGGTCCTCATGAACAGGATAAACAGCGTAAGAGTGATAAAAGAGCATGTTATAACCACTTACAAGCTCGTTTACCGCCGGCAGTAAACGCTGTATGGAAAGTGCAAACATAGCAAGCACGGAAGCAAGCGAGGCAATAGAACGCCCCTCCCACATAAGAACGATCGCTATAACAAGCATTCCCGTAACGGCGATCGTCTCTAATACAGGACGAACACTGTTCTTTATGAGATCACGGAAAATATAGGAACGTGCAAGCATGTCAGCGCTTTTATAAAAACGATCCATAAACCAACCTTGTCTGTTCATAACAGTAATATCCTTTAGTCCTCCCACGCCCTCATTTACCGCTTTTATCATTCCCGCACGCTCATTTAACGCTTCTTTTCCGTAGTAGTCCATGCGACTTCTTATGATGCGCAGGATTATAAAGCTTGTCCCACCAAGAAAGATGACCGCAAAAACGGTTACTACGGGTTCCACAATAAGCAAAAGCAGAGAGATACTGATTATCATTACCGCCTCGGTCGCCATCTTTAATCCCGGCATCATAACATTACTTGCTATATGCTTTACTTCTTGTGATACGTTTCGTATAAGGTCAGCGCTGTTACGACGTAAATGAAAAGCATAAGGTGTATTCATGTAAACATTAAAAAGGCGCGTAGATAGTGCACGATAGCGGTTGTGTACAAAACGAGCAAGAAGGTACTTATAAAAAACAACATAAGCGTTCTTCAGAACAAAAACGATAATAAGAAAAGCGGAGCCATATAAAAGTACTCCGCGTGCATCTTCTATACCGAAAAACTCCAGTACTGGAGAAAGAATCTCTATATTAAAAAGAATGCTGGGGTCTGCCACCACAGAAACAAAAGCAGCCACTACGGATATACTGAAAACCTCCACCACTCCCCCAACAACCATCATAAAAAAAAGGATCACGAGCTTCACCCTGTCCTTGGGAGAGAGTATCTCTTTTAATTTCCGAAACAGATCAATCATTTTGTGTATTATAGCATAAAATCATCCTTTCTCCGAAATAAAGTTGTCTCTGTACTTTTTTTCATCTTTGCGAGACAGCTTTTTTAAGCGCTCCCTTATAAAAAAAGAGTGTTTCTTAAAGGTTTCATCCGCTTGAGCGACCCTCTCATCCACTGCTAGCGCCATCTCACTTAGAGACTGCAAGTAAAGACCGTCCAGAGACCTTACACGTGAAAGAGCAACGTATCCCTGTCCGGGAACAAAACACTGGCCAAGATCCATGTCCGCCTCATCGAGGGTCATGCCCTGACTCTTGTGCACCGTCACCGCCCATGCAAGACGTAAAGGTATCTGCTTTAACTCCGCAAGAAGCTTTCCTTCTTCCTCTCTCTTAAAGCTGCTGTAGCGTGCCTCCACCCTTTTTCCGTCTCGTAAGCGCACCAGCACGGACTCTTCACGAAAACCGACAACCGTACCCCTTGTGCCATTCATATATCCCTGCGAAGGCTCATTTTTTGTAAACATCACCTCCGCTCCCTCCTTTAAATGTAACTCTTGGGGAACAAGAGAAGATTTAAGCATTGCTTCCACGTGCCACTTACTTCCTTTCTTTAGCATGTCAAAAACCCTTCTTTTGCCGGAAAGATTCTCTAAACGCTCCTCATTCAAGGAATCCACGTCTATGTTGTGTGTAAAAAGACGTGTCACCTTTCCTTGAGACTTCAGTATCCTTCCGGAAAGCATCTTTTCCACCTTCTGTAGGTTCTTTCTCTCTCTTATACAAAGAAGAACAGAAGAAAGCTTGTTGTCTCTTTGTCTGTACTGAGAAGAAAGATAACACGACAAAGGAAATAACTCTTTCCATGAAGTGGATTGAAAAGCGTAACCGCCTCCTTCTATGGGAGGTAGCTGAAAAAAGTCTCCACAAAAGACCATCTGTATACCGCCAAAGGGTATGTTTCTACGTTTCATGGTACGGCAAACAAGGTCGAGCATATCAATAAAGTGCCCGGAGAGCATAGAGACCTCATCGATGATGATCACTCTTGTTTTATGAAAACGTTGCCAAAGATCTCTTCTCTGTTCCATTCTATCAAGCTCTTTTTCTCCCATGCTCCTTTTTACTCCAATACCAGAAAAAGAGTGTATCGTTCTTCCACCAATGTGAGTTGCCGCAATGCCGGTAGAAGCGGTAGAAGCATATCCTATCCCTTTTTTGTCAAGCCACTTACAGAAACGCCTTAAGAGATGACTCTTTCCCGAGCCGGGCTCACCGGCGATATAAGCGCTGTGCCCCATTTTAAGCACCCGCAGTGCCTCCTCTTGTTGCATTACTCTTCCGGATTCTCTATATAGCCCATGAAAAGAGGCATGTCGTCCTTTTCTATGATAAAGAAGAACGGCCTGTCAACACGCATCGTTTTGCTTGTATCTGTCGGTCCGCCGTTTGCAGAGAGAGGAACCATCTCCACTACTGTTGCCGCCGCAGCTTCTGTTCCTTCCTCAGCAACCTCTAAAAAGGCATTATGGAGTACCCTGCTTATATACACACCCTCTGACACAGAAAGATCGACCATTCTGCCAAATTCCGCTGTTTCATTAAAAGCTCTTGTCATGCCCAAATCTTGCAACAGAGAGGAGAGTTCTTGGTCATAATCCACCTCAAATCGTGGAAGATAAAGAGAAACTTCTTCTTTACTCATATCATCTTTTTTTTCTCTAAACTTTTCAAGGGAAAAATCTTCGTAAGGGAACTCTTCTTGTGGTAAAACTACATGCATAACAAATCCCCCTTCCGCATAAGGAAGTGTTATCGCCTGCATATCACTATTTTCCATGTACTCAAAGTCATCCCTTATAGTCATAGTCTCTACCCGTAGATCTTCATCTCCGATATAGAAAGATCTTTCACGCGTATTTTCTTTATTGAACTCCTTCTCCCACGCTTCTTTAAAATAAATAGCGTTTACAATGTATGAAACAACATCGGGAGGAATCTCTCCGGAACCTATGACGTCTTCAATATTACCTTCCGTTTTCTCTTTGATCCACTCATTTATCGGTTCCCCCGTAGAAGGAAGAGGAGAAGCTTCTGCATAGAAGTTTTCCTTTACACGCTGCTTGTAAATATCAAGAAAAGGATACTCTTCTTTCAAATAAAGTGCATTTGCGATGCGCAACCCCGCTTGATCGAGTGCTTGCAGTGTCGTAAGTGACTTTTCATTTATCTCCTTTAACGAGCCTTCCGGCAAAAATAACGCTTCTCTCATCTCCTCTTCCGTAATTCCCTCCGCGCCATTGTAGGCAATAAGAAGTGCCATGTGCACGCTGTAGGGAGAGATGACTATATTACCATCCTGCTCTATAGACGAGAAGAGGTGAAAGCCAAAATCACTTACAGAATGTGAGATATCAAGATCAGTATCGCGTTGGAGTACATTCTCTCTGTAAATTTCATCAAGCTCATCTCCGAACATGTAAGTTCCAAGAGCAATAAGGGCAAAAAGAACAAGTATAATAGTGACTCTTTTTTTCATAAATATTTAATCTTTAATATTTTCTATGTGACCCATAAAAAGAACTGTTTCCCCGTTGTCAACCATAAAAAAGAACGGTCTGTTTACATGCATCCTCTTACTTCTAGCAGAAGGCACTCCAAGCGCTCCTTCGATCATGCCTATCACAGGAGATCTTTCAACCTCCTCCCCTTCTTCGCTTACATTAAAGGATATGCTTTGCAACACGTTCCCTGCACGCACTTCCCTAGAAGAAACCTTTTCAAGTCCACTGTCAAACACCCCCTCTATACCCATCTCTCTTAAAGCGTCAGACATCTCTCTGTTGTGCCAAATATCAAAACGAGGAAGATGAAGAGACACTTTCTCTTTTTCCATACTGTCCTTTACCTCCTCTATGTATCCAAGCGAGAGATCTTCATAGAAAGATTCATTGCGAGGAAGGAAGATATGCATCGAAAAAACACTTTCTTTGTAAGGAAGTGTCACCACCTGCAAGTCTTCGTTTTCCATATAAGAAAACTCTTCTTCCATGCTCATCATTTCCACTCTATTTTCATTAAAATGCCTTTTGCGTGTCTCTTCTTTGTTAAACCCTTTTTCCCACTGCTCATTGAAATGTATAGCACTTAAAAAGTGTATTATAGGATCTTCTTGTGGTAAAGATAGTTTCTCTTCCATCCACTCGTTTATGGGATCCTCTTTTATAGGAAAAGAAGAAAAATGGACATGATCTACACTTTCTTTGTATGCATCAAGAAAAGAGTAGTCTTCGTGCAGATAAAGCGCCATCGCTCCTGACCTGTCGAGACGCTCAAAGACACGAAGAGACACATTTTTTAGCTTTTTTTCAGAAAAATCCGGCAATGAAAGCACCTCTCTTATCTCTTTTTTCGCTTCTCCTTCTGCGCCACTGTAAGCGAGAAGAAATAAGGTGTGTACTCCATAGGGAGAAATAATTACGTTCCCGTCCTTTTCCATGGAAGAAAAAAGACGAAAACCAAAATCGTTTACAGAGCGCGAAAACATCTGGCCATCCGACTCCATGTCCGGCATATGCCTGCGATAAGTGTTCTCTATATCTTCCCAAAAAAGAAACACAGCCAAGAAGATAAGTATAAACGATACAAGTATGATAGTTATCTTTTTTTTCATTCCCAAGTTAACTTATACTCATGATAATCATCGCCTCTATAGGGGCACTTTACTTCCTCCACCTTTATATTTTTCCCTTTCATGCCGATCTCCGCAAACCCTTTGATGTATCCGCCGTGAAACTTACAAATAACGGGGTGAACCCTAAAACCCTTGAGACGTAAAATGACATACTTCCCTTCCTCGGAAAGCTCCACCGACTCCATCTCTCCAAAATCACAATGCCTACTCCAATATCGGGGAGCTTCACGAAAAACCTTCTCTCTGGAAGCAAAGTGACGGACAAGTATCTTGGTAATAAAAGAAGTCTTTGGAACAAAAGAACCCATGCGATAAACCTCATCGTCATCCCAATCAAACAACTCTTTTGCAGTTATAATTGTAAGAGAGCTCACCCCCTCTTTTACCCAGTTGAGCGACTTCACCTTATCTATATCTATCGATGACACCTCCCTTACCTTTTCTTCCACTTTTCGTACCCCCTCTTCTCCTTCTTTTTGCCTTATATAATCTAAACACTTGCGGAATATCTCTCCTTTGGCCTTCCCTTCAAAGGAAAGCAGTTTTTCCGCTGTTTCCTCTAAGTTTTCCATTTTACCACATACTCATGATAATCGTCACCTTTATGTGCACACTTTGTCTCTTCTATGCTCATTTCCGCTTTAACGGTAAGTTCCATCACTCCCTTGAAATACCCAGCATGATATACACACTCTATAGGGTCTGTGTTATAGTCCTTTATGCGCAAAATCGCCTCTCCCTTCTCTTTGTCTAGCTCTGCAACCTCAAGCTCTCCGAAGCTAACGTGCTCTCTCCAGTGTTTGGGCGCTTCACCTAAAATAGTGTCCATAGAAACAAAGTAACGCATAGCAAGCTTTGTCATAAAAGACACTTTTGGAGCATAGAGTCCCATATTAAAGATGTCGTCATCCGTCCAGCCAAACAGATCCTTTGCAAGTAACATAATAAGCCTGTTTACACCTTCATTTACCCACTCTGAAGACTTTGTCTTACGAAACTCTATCGGCACACCAAACTCTTTTAATTTATCTTCCACTCTTTTTAATCCTTCCTTTCCTTCTCTCTGCTCTATATACTCCCCATGCGTGCGAATTATCTCTCCTAATATCTTTCCATGAGAAGAAGATGTCATTTCTTTTGCTTTTGGATAGTCTATTGCCATTACTTTACAATACAATGTATCAAGAGTAAGTGCAAGAACACAAACTACTCTCTCTTCTTTAAAATCAACTCCATGACTCTTCCAATGCTTGCAAACAAAGTGGGCCAAACCAAAGAAACAAACAATCCCAAAAAGAAATAAGTTAAATAAACAAAAGTGGAAAAGCCTTCTTCTATCAAATTTGATCTATTAATTTCTAAAATAAGAAGTGGGCAAAAAATAAGCATTCCCAAAAACAACTTGTATGCCTTTTCAATGCCTCTTTTAATGTCTATTAACTTTAAAAAGCGATTCTCTACAATAAAGCCGGTAAACAGTCCTCCCAAGTAAAGTAAAAGGAAGCTGTGCCTTGCTGCATCTCCTTCTGCAAAATAAAGAAAAAAGGGAAGCACTACCACAAGAGTAAAAAAGAACAACAAAGGAAGGTCCACTCTTTTTTCCAGCCAAGATATTGATTTTGCAAAAATATAAAGAGTAGCAAGCCCCACCATTACTCCTCCCAGTAGCTCGTCAAGAAAGTGGAATCCAAAGAGAAGACGTGACACACCGATAAGAAACACTAAAAATGCGGTAAGCAAGCTAATGATCCAGCTTTTGTAATAAACAGCTAAAAAGCCGATCGCAACAATGCTCTGTGTGATGTGTCCACTGGGAAAAGAGTTTCCCGGCGTAGCAATCTCCATTTCAGGAATATAGGGACGCGGAAGATCAATGAACTGACGTATAAAAAAGACAGCCCCTCCGGCAACAAGCAGCGACATAGCCGACTTTTTCCCTGCATCTTTTTCTCCTATCCAAAAAATAATCGGAAAAAGAAAAAACATGAAAAACAACTCTACCCCCACGTAAGAGAACAAAGAAAGAGCACTATCTGCAACAGAGGACCACTCACTCAAAGCCTCTCTTTGCTCAACAAAAAAAAGAACCATCCTTTCGCTCCGCAATACTTCCCAAAAGATTGCAAAAAAAGTTGCTGCAACAAGGAGGCCTGCCACAAAAAAAGCCTCCCAGAGTGTTCTTCTGCTGGGCTTTAGACGCAAACTTTCTTTCCACTCCTTTATTTTACTCATAACTATATAGCAATATCATCCCTTTTTAGTAGCCCACATTAAATTTGCAAACAAAAAAGACATTCTTGCTCTTAATCTTTATTATGACTCTATTTTGTAAAGATTATTTATAATCTAAGGTAGCTCCACTTCTTCTGCCCAAGGGACGTTTTCCCTGTAAATCTCTCTTATTTCTTCGTTGTATTTATAGATCAACAAGGTTGCTACAACGCATATTAACAACAGTAAAAGTGCATGCTTCATATATTACACAAGCTTTATTTTATACTCATGATAATCATCACCCTTGTGAGTACACTTTGTCTCTTCTACCGCTATATGAGCACTCTTTACGATAAACTCCGTCATTCCGTGCATATAACCGGCATAAAGATGACAAATAAGGGGGTGTACATGAAATCCTTTTATGCGCACAATACCATAATCTTCTTTTAGTTCTACCGGTTCTACCGATCCGACATCAAAATACTTTTTCCAGTAAGCGGGAGCTTGACGAAACGCCCTCTCCTTGGAGACAAAGTAGTTTACAAAAAGTTTTGTAATAAAAGCGGTCTTTACGGACTGTCGTCCCATTTCATATATCTCCTCTTCTTCCCATCCAAGAACCTCATTTATTACAAGAATAAGCAAAGCTCCGGGACCGATATCTTTCCACTGCATGGGCGCTGTTTCTCTTAGCTTTATGGGTGCGCCAAGTTCCGCCATTCTTTTCTCCACCTTTTCTACTCCCGCCTCTCCTTCTTTATACTTTATATAGTTTCCGTGATTACGAAAAACCTCTCCCTTCACGTGACCTTCTGTAGAAAGTATCTTTTCTGCTTTTTCTTTTGATAACTCTACTTTCATTTGATAATGTTTAAACCCATCTTATAAGATATTCATGAGCATCGTCTCCTTTGTGAGTGCACTTTTTCTCTTTGACAGATATCTTTTCAGAGTTAACTACAAGCTGCATGATCCCATAAAAATAGCCTGCATAAAAACTACAAATTAAGGGATGCACGTCAAACTCTTTTATCTGTATAATTATTCTTTTTTCTTCTTTACTATACTCTTTTACTTCAATGGAGCCAAAGTCCAAATGTCTCTTCCAGTGCTTTGAGGCCTCTTTGATTGCTCTTTCTATAGAAATGAAGTACTGAATAATTAGCCTAACAAAAAAAGAAACCTTCACTTCAAAGCGCCCCATGTCAAAAACATCATCTTCTGTCCAATTAAATATGTTCTTGGCCACGACAATAACAAGCCCGCTCTTTCCCGCATCAATCCACTGCAAGGAACTTGTCTCATCAAACTTAATTGGATACCCCAACTCTTCCATTTTCTCTTCCACCTTCCTTACTCCCTCTTCGCCCTCTCTATGCCTTATATACTCTGCATGACTAAGAAAAGCCTCTCCTCTTGCCTTTCCTGGGACAGACATAATCTCTTCGGAAAGTGACTTTAATTCTTCTGTTTTCATATTGCTTTGTTTAACGCAGAGACACCTTGTACTGATGACAGTCATCTCCTCGGTGGGTGCACTTTGTCTCTTCTACAACAACATCTTCTCCTTTTGAGATAAACCTTGTGATTCCGTAAATATACCCGGCGCGAAGATGACAAATAAGAGGGTGTATATCATGCCCTCTTATCTCAGTGATCGCATAGTCGTCATTGAGCTCTTTTGTTTCCAGGGATCCAAAATCAAACTGCTTTCTCCAGTACTTGGGGGATTCCCTGAAAACTGTTTCTTTGGAGACAAGATAACGTACAAACAACTTTGTCACAAAAGATATTCTTACGGCAAAACGTCCCATATCAAAGATGTCTTCTTCCGTCCAGTCAAAGACATCTCTAATAGACAGCACGGTAAGAGCACTAACACCAACACTTATCCACTCAGAAGAATGTATGTTTTTTGTATCAAGCGGCACACCTAACTGCTCCATTCTCTCTTCCACTTTTCTTACCCCCTCTTCTCCTTTTTTGCTCCTCACGTATTCTATGTTGCTAAGAATCGCCGTGCCTCTCACATTTCCTTCGTGAGAAAGTATCTCCTCTGCTATGTCCTCTAATTTTTCTTTCTCCATGTTGCCCTAATTCCACTTAATAATAAACTCGTTATATTCGTCTCCTTCATGTACACACTTTGTTTCCTCTACCTTTACCATATCACCTCTTACCATATACTCGCTTATTCCGTGAAAATAACCCTTGTGTATAATACAGGAAAGGGGGCTTACCGCAAACCCTTTCGTACGCGCAATAACATATCCTTTCTCTTCATTTAACTCTACAATCTCCAGTTCCCCGAAATCAAAATGCCTGTTCCAGTACTTGGGAGCTTCGCTCAATATTTTCTGCTTGGACACAAAGTGTCGCAAAAACACCTTTATTATAAAAGATATCTTCGCCTCAAAACGTCCCAACTCGTAGATGTCCTCTTCCGTCCAATCAAAGACATCTTTTGCTGCCAAGGTAAAAAGCGCGGGCAGCCCTATCTTTATCCAAGATCCGGGATCCACATTTTCCGGGTCCACAAAAACACCAAAATCCTCCATTCTTTTTTTACCTTTTCTAGTCCTTCTTCACCCTCTTTCTTCTTTACATACTCTGCGTGCGTGCGCAAAGCTTCTCCTCTCACATTTCCTTCAAGAGAGAGAAGTCTTTCTGCTTCTTTTTTAAGATCATTGTTGCTCATAATTATTTCCAGCTTATTTTATACTCATGATAGTCATCACCCTTGTAGGTGCATTTTGTCTCTTCCACACCTATATCGCTTCCCTTTATACTTATCTGTGCAAACCCTTTTAGGTATCCTGCATAAAACCGGCAAACAACGGGATGCGTTTCGCCTCTTTTTATGCGGATAATCATGTAGTTTTCATCTTTATTTAACTCTGCTGCTTCCAGTTCTCCAAAGTCAAAGTGCCTTCTCCAGTAACGTGGAGACTCTTGAAAGACCTTGTCTAGTGAAACAAAGTAGCGTGCAAGCACCCTTACTATAAAAGAAACCTTGGGCGCAAAGCGTCCCATCTCAAAGATGTCATCATCTGTCCAGCCGAATATCTTCTTGCAAACAAGAAGCATAAGGACACTCATTCCCTCCTTTTGCCACGATAAAGACCTGATCTTTTTGAATTCCAGCGGAACTTGGAGTTCTGCCATTTTTTCTTCCCCCTTCTTTAGTCCTTCCTCACCCTCTCTCTGTTTTATGTACTCTGCATGAGTATTAAAAACCTCACCTTTTACTTTTCCTTCAAAGGAAAGAAGCTCCTTTGCTGTTTTTTCTAAGTTGTTTATTTCCATGTCACTAAAAACTCATGATGATCATCGTTTTCATGAATGCACTTTGTCTCTTTTACCTCTATCTCTTGATTTTTAGACAAAAGTTCCGCCAATCCATACATGTATCCCGCAAAGAGACGACAGATCAAAGGATGAGACTTATACTCCTTTATTGCTAAGACAACGTAGTTTTCCCCTTGCTCCTTTACCTCTACAGAGCCAACATCGTAATAACTTTTCCAATAACGTGAAACGTGTTGAAGCATCTTCTCTTTAGAGGCAAGATAACGTGCCAAAGCCTTGGTAACAAAAGATACCCGGGAATTAAAGTACCCCATCTCAAAAACATCTTTCTCCGTCCAACCAAGAACTTCACAGGACACCAAAACAAGAAGGTCGTCCAGCGCAGCCTTCTTCCACTGCATAGGCCCTATACTATTAAAGTCCACAGAGGCACCGAGCTCTGCCATTCTTTGCTTTACTTTCTCCAATCCTTTCTCGCCATCCTTCCATTTTATGTGCTCTGCGTGATTAATCAAAACCTCACCTCTTACTTTTCCTTCAGTAGAAAGAAGATCTTTTGCTATCTTTTCTAAGTTACCTATTTCCATGATATCAAAAACTCGTGATAATCATCACCGTTATGGACACACTTTGTCTCTTCCACTCTTACTTCTTTTGTTTTCACAAGAAGTTCTGTGATGGATTTAAAGTACCCTCTCTGATAGGTGCAGTTCACAGGATGCATAACAAACTCTTTTATGCGCAACACTGCCCGTCCTTTTCCTTCGTCAAACTCCACAAGCTCAATCTTTCCTATGTCAAAATGCTTTTCCCAGTACTTGGAAGCATTGTCAAATACCCTACGCACAGACACAAAGTACTGCATGATGAGCTTTGCCAAAAAAGAAAGTTTCAAAGTAGAGTGCCCCATCTCAAATATATCATCGTCCGTCCAACCGAATATCTCTTTTGCAGCAACAACAACAAGGGAGTTAAATCCCTCGCTATACCACTTGAAAGGTTTTATATCCTCAAAGTTTATATCTGCCCCCAACTCATACATCTTATCCTGCAACTTTTCCATGCCTTGCAATCCTTCTTGGCTTCTTATATAACGCAAATTGGTGATTATAACCTCTCCTTTTACATTTCCGGGAAGGGAGAGTAAGTGTTTTGCAGTATTTTTTAGATCTTCCGTGGACATGTTCCGCTTAAATGTTACAATTTCATTATAATATAAAAATAAAAACAAGCAAAAAATGAAAGGTTTTTTTTATAAACTAATAGCGTTCGGAGCACTTCTTATTCCCGTAGTGAACTATCCTCCTCTTTTCTCTCCTCCCGACTTCGGGAAAGCAACACTGTTCCGTATAGCGGCCTCTCTTTTGCTTGCCGCTTTTATTTATCACTGCTTTTTTCACAAAGAAACAGATGTTTTTCGGAAAACAACAAGTTTTATAAAAAAAGGAGGAATTCTCCTCTATTCCCCTTTTATAATCCTCTTCATACTCTTTCTTGCCACCATCTTTTCTGTAGATCCGCTGTTTAGTATGTTTGGAGATCCGGATCGCGGAGGAGGATTTTTAACGTTTGCAGCAATAATACTGTTCTTCTACGTTTTGCTTTTTTCATTTGACAGAGAAGAGTGGAAAACGGCTTGGAACGTCTCTTTTTTTGGAGGGGCGCTTGTTTCCCTTCTTGCGATCTTGCAGTGGCTAGGAGTGTCAGACATAGTGGCGGATGCTTCTTCGCGTCCCAGATCGACAATGGGAAACCCTACTGTTCTCGCTCTCTATCTCCTACTCCTTCTTTTCCCTCTCATTTCCTTTTTTAGGCAAGAAAAAGAAAGAATAAGAAAGATTGTCTACTTTTCTCTTATCGCACTCTTTGTTTTTGTTATCATCATCACTTATACACGCGCCGCACTACTGGGGCTTTTTGTCGGTCTTGCGTATCTTTTCCTTTTCTATCCCGGAAAAAAGCCTCTTTTACGCACCGCTGCAGCGATCGTTATCGCACTTTCCTTGTTCTCCGTTTACTACATAAACATACACGACACTCCCGAGATAGTACAGAAAAACGAGATCATGGAAAGACTCTCTGACAGACTTGATATAGAGAACGCTCTAAATGATCCACGTACAGGAGGTTTTCTTATCGGGCTAAAGGCAGTAAAAGAAAAGCCTGTTCTGGGATACGGACCGGAAAACTTTGCAACAGCATTTAGTAAGCACTACTACCCAGAAGCGCCAAATATCAGCAGAGACATTCCTTGGTGGGACAAGGCACACAATCTATTGCTGGAGATGGCCGTGTGGGGAGGCATGCCTGCAGCTCTCGCAATGCTGCTCTTGTTTGTTTCTCTCTTTTTGTCCCTCTACAAAGAAAGGAACGAAGAGAAACATATACTACAAGCGGGAGTAGCCGCCTTCTTTGTGGGAAGTATGTTTACAATAGACAGCTTCTCTATACATCTTGTTTTCTTCCTCCTCGTTTTCTATATAATCTCTCTTTTTCCGGGAGAAAAGCAAGAAGGAAACTTGGAGAAAAGAAAGTATCTCTTAAAATACAAAGAGTTATTCTTTGTTGTCGTAATCCCTCTGCTTCTCCTTTTTATTTACAGCTTCAACCTTGTTCCTCTTTTGGCAAATAAAGATATAAACAAGGCAAACGCGTACATGGAAGCAGGTCAGTGCAGTAGAGCAATAGAGATGGCAGAAAACGCCACGCAAAGACAGACCGTTATAGACTCTTATCTTTACCGTAATAAAACAAATATACTAAACGAGTGCATCGAAAAGGAAGAGGTGTCTGTCAAAAGAGTCTATGACTCCATGAAGACCGCCGTAGAGAAAAGACCACTGGAAGTAAGAAGCAACATGAGTCTTGTTTCCTTTATTACAAAAACACTTCCTTCTATGCAAGATAGAGAAGAGATGATAGAAACAGCAAAGGAGTCCCTTGAAAAACTGTATGAGATAACTCCCAACCGTTATAAGGTGCACAAGCAAGGAGCAGCACTAAACATCGCTATAAACGAATACAAAGAGGCGCTAAAAGCTTCAGAGAGGTGCCTCGAGATAAAAAAAGAAGGAACATGCCTATTTATGCGTGCCGCATCGCTTGCCGCTCTAAATAAAGAAGGAGTAAAGGAAAGTGTAGAAAAAGCTAAAGAAAAAGGGTTTGACACAAACTCCACGGAAAGTCTAGAGATGCTTATAAACTGCTATGCACACGCAGAAAATTACGAAGAGATAACTCCTCTTTACAAGAAGCTAATAGAGAAACACCCACAAAACGCACAGTATCACCTCTCACTTGCAGTAACCTTCAAAGAAAAAGGAGATCATGAAAAAGCAAGAGAGTACGCCTTAAAGGTACTTGAGATAGAGCCGCTCGCAGAGCAACAAGTAAAAGAGTTTATAGAAACACTAAACTAGTAAGGGCATCCCACGTCTTCTGCCAAAGACTGGGGTTCCACTCTGTCTTCATACAACTCCCCTTCTATTTGCACCTCAGGAACATATCCTGTTCTCATCTCTTCTTGACATTTAGAAGGGTAATTATCACAGTTTACATATAAAGGGGAGATAACATCTTCTCCTCCAAAGCTATCCACTAAATCAATACACGCGGGACAGTAAGAAGTTCCGTATATAACAACTCCTTTTCTTTCAAGGCAACCTATAAGGTCACCATTCTCTTCTTCGTCATTTTCTTCTTCGTCTTCTTCTTTACACTCTCCTTCGTGTGCAATCTCAACACCCTCACACTCCGCAAGACACTTATTGTCATAAGTCTCTCCATCTTCCCCGCACACAGGAGAGACAGTGCTGGGACAGTTGCACTCACCCTCCACAACACACTCACCACTTACACAGATACAATTTTCCGGCGGCATATAGCTTATACCATAAGAGCATCCGGGGTCCTCGGGACACTCTTTGTCCAGATGTCTTGTAGTTCCTGCAAGCAGAGTAGTAGCGGTACGCTCCATATTCATGCACTCCCACTCGGAGTTAAAGTTATAAGGGCAACAGTTCACGGCAACCCAACCACACTCCCTGTCCACATCACAGTACCCAAAAGGCTCTCCTTTTTCACATCCATACTTCTCATCTAAAGCTTCTCTTACTTCACCTCCTGCCTCTGCTCCATAAAACTCTTCCCCGTTCTCTATAACGCCTTCCTGCACTGCAAGGTTATAAACACCAATAGCGGTAAAGGGTCCATAAAAAGAGTCATTGCCTTTATCCTTTAGTGGTAAAAACAAAACTTCTTCTTTACCAAGCACTTTCTGCAGTGCCCACACATCCATTCCGGAATCACCATACTCCATCTCTGCAAAGTTATAACACCACTCCTCTTCTGTCACCTCTTGATCATTGTTACCGGCAAGAACAGAACCAAAAACAAGAACTGTCAAGAAACCGACTAAAAATAAAGATATTTTGTTTTTTTTCGTCATAAAAAAAGCAATTTTAAAATACGTATACTGTAAATATAAAACAAAAAAAGATATTAGGCAAACCAAAAGCCCCGCGGGATGCGGGGCGTTTTGGAAACTTCCTCTATTAGCCTTGGTGCACGTCGGCTAAAGAAGAGTTGTTAGTTGTTACCTTCCTTCCTTGAAGACGGAGTTCGTCTCAAGGTCATCTACAGCATCCATGTCATCGTCAAACAAGAACTGAAGATAGCCATCACCATCGTCGTTTTCTGTGAACCATCCGATCTCACTGACCGCCATTCTCACCCATCCTTCATTTTCGTCATCTGTGGAGATGTTTCCTTTCAGCTCAAACTCTTCTGTTTCACCATCCTCCACAAGGTAGACAGTATCCCCATCTTCGAGGTCTGACAATCCAATCGCAGTTCCAGAAGGAGCATCGTAATCAAGCTCGTTTGCTCTATAGGATTCAGCATCAGATGAGGTCTGTACATTCCATGTAAATTCTCCTCCATACTCATTGTAGATGAGCCACTTCTCGGGGAAGTAGATGTCTCCTTCATGTGCAGTTACAGAGACGTCCATGGAAGCAGAAGCACCTGTCTCATCATCTCCTCTCGTGTTTATGCTGGAGCTGTCAAGAACAGCGCTGGGTGCCACTACGAACATTCCTTGCTCGTATCCTCTTGCATTGCCCTCAAGATCAACTCTGTTGTCTGCAGCGTCGTAGGCAACATCCTCATTGTTTCCTTCAAGAATGCTTGCAGTCATGCCAAATCCTTGTTCATCTATATCGAGCGCAGCAACATCAGCAACTACCCTGAGAACCTTGGTGGTTCCGTCAGCAATATCGATGTCAGGAGTGAAGACCGCTTCAGCTGTCTCTCCATCATCATTGTAATCGATATTTACGTCATCAAGGTAGTCATCGCCATCGTAAAGGATAAGATCCTGAACAATGTCTTCATGTGTTTCTGTGGCCCAAGTTCCGCCAAGATCAAGATCTACAACGAGCTTATCGAAGTCTTCGATGTCACCATCGCTGGCGCTTACTTCCGCTCTAAGAAGCTCAACTTCGGTAGAGGTGCTGTCGCTCACAAGAACGATTCCCTCTTCAGGACTATCGGAGTGTCTTGATACGTCAAGCTCTCCTCCTTCTTCTCCTGTAATCTTAAAGCTTCTGAGCTCGTCTGCCTCTGTGTAGACAGTAAGTCCTGCATTGTCAACTCCACGAATAGTCTCACTTTCAATTCCAGGACCGATGTAGTAAGTCTTCTCATCTTCCTCATCGGAAGCAGTAACTTCTACTACAACATCAGCATATCCATCTTCTTCGATCTCGATGCTAAGCCCGCTAAAGCGGATGCGCTCATCATCTCTGTCGAAAGTTGCCCTATCAACATCTGTCTCTCCTATTATCTCACCGCCAGTGTGAATGGCTACTCTATCTATGTAGTCTCTGACATCACCTATATCGAGATGATCGTCTACAGTTACAGCGTCTTCATAGATGTAGAGGTCCATCCTGTGGACAGTTACATCGGAATATTCCGCCTCAATGCGGTAAGTTGCCACATCTTTGGTTTGTTCAGAGTCAAGCTCCACATTGCGAGGGCTTCCTCTTCTTTCTACAGAAAGATCACCCTCCCTTGCATCAGGGTCAGTAGGATCATCTTTCTCTATTGCTTCTACTCTCTCGGAAAGATCCTCTATAGCAAGCGCAACAGCGGCAAGCTGGTCAAGGATTTGCTCGAGATCAGCACTAGGCTCGGAGGGGTCAGGTTTTGTTACGTCACCTGCATCAAGAACCTCGTTGAGCTTAGCTCTTGTTTGTGCTCCGACGTAGCCCGTTCCCTCAGTGAGTCCAACCGGCTCTAAAACCTCGGAAGCATATTTGTTCTGGAACTTAATGACCGCGGCATTGGTCGCAGGACCAAAATACTCGGTCTCATTTCCAGGAGATCCGGCGCCACTTGCGGCGACACGGGTGTCCTCGTCGGAGTTAAGAACGATCTGCAGATACTTTACAGCGCTGCCGGTCGCACCCTGGGAAAGATTCTCTGTAAAAGAGAAGTCCGCAGGAACTCCTTCAATTGCCGTGGTTTCTTCTTCCTCCTCATCTTCTTCCTCAACGGCTTCTTCTCCGTTAAGGCCAGCAATCTCTGCTTGGAGGTCGGCAAGCATCTGCTCCAAGGATTCAACCTCTTGTCCGAGGTCGTCCTCTTCAGCAAAAGCAACACCAACCGCAGTGAATGCGAGGGAGAAAGCAACAACACCGACAACTATCTTTTTTGTTAACTTACTCATTTTTCCTCTTTTGCGGATCACGCTTTAAACGCGATCTGCGGTTAATTTTAACGACATTTTATACTCTGTCGTTGTCGACCATCCCCGTGACGTAACTTGCACGTAGGATAACGACTCGCTTCTTTTAATTTCCGTATTTGAAAAAAATTTGGACATTCAATCAATCTACTCTATAGATATAACTGTGTCAAGTCTTAATTCCTTGCTATCAGCGTATAAAGATAAAAGACTCTTTCATAATCACCTTCATCAAACCTTTCACGTGCTTCCTCTACTCTTTCCTTGTCTTCTTCTTTCTCTGTGTACTTTCTTTCTAGCTCGAACAAAAGCTCTTCCGCTATTCTCTTATCATCGATATCATC
Source organism: Candidatus Nealsoniibacteriota bacterium (assembly GCA_003553505.1). Lineage (GTDB taxonomy): Bacteria > Patescibacteriota > Minisyncoccia > Minisyncoccales > PWPS01 > T1SED10-78. Next base: position 37,068 of record PWEN01000041.1, read on the forward strand.
TAACTCTTCATCTGTTATAAGGTTTGTCAAAACATACGTTTCAAGAGTTTGCTTGTTAAGCTCTCCCAAAGTAGAGGACAACTCATTCAAGTCACGAGAAATCTCGTCTATTTCTGATATAAGATCTTCATTGTCTTCTTGCATGGCGATCATCGCCTCCTCCTCTTGCACCTCTTCTTCCTCCTTCTCCTCTTCCTCCTGTGCTTCCGCTAATCTTCTCTCATTGTTCTCTTCAATTGTCATCCTTGCCGTATCTATATCAGGAATAGGATAATCAATGTGGCGATCATCTCCAAAATGTATAACACCCACTAAAAGAACAACAGCAAGTCCTCCGCAGAACGCCATCCCGGGGCGAACAAGAAGATCGGCAAAAGAGATATCTTCGCCAACAATATCTTTCCTCGTCGAAGCAACCCAGCTTTTATCCGGTCTTACTTGCTTTAGTTTATATACTTTTTGGAGCGTTTCTTTTTCCATATAATTTAATCGCCCTTTTTTACGAAGACGTAAGAGAAGCGTTTTTGTTACACCCCCATCTCCTTTTTTAGTGCAGAGATAGCACGATGCGCGGTTACACGCACATTGGTTTCCGACTTTCCGGTGATGTCTGCTATCTCCTGAATAGATAACTCGTTTAGATAGTACCAGATTATAATATCCTGATAGTCCTCGTTAAGATTACTCAAAGCATTCCTTACCTGCTCCATTTCAGAGTTGAGCTCCGCCCTTTCGTCTGCACGCATGCTCTCATCTTTTATAACAACATCATCAGTAGAAACATTCCCCTCTCTCTTGGATCGATAGTAATCAACAAGAAGATTGCGAGCTATTCGGTATGTGTATGCTCGCGGATTCCTCATGCCTGTTTCCGGATTCTCTCTTTTTACTGTTTCCCATACTCGCATGAAAGTCTTTGAAGTAATATCTTCCGCTTCGTCTTTTGATCCTGTCTTTAAAAAGATAAAACGATAAACCTGTTCCACGTAAGAGTCGTATATCTCTTCAAATCTTTTCTTTTTCTTTTGTTCTTTCCTAAAAAACATAAATGGGTTAATTTCTTATGTCCCACCCCTTTATTTGGGTTAAATTGCCCTAATTTTAATGGGACATAATAGGACAAAACAGGGTTTCTATTTTTGTCCTATCTATGTCACTACTATGTCCTAACACTGTCACTGATAGAATAGTATGTGCTATTCGCTTTCCCGGCTCTCTTTACAAGACCTTTCTCAAGAAGCAAGCTAACATCTCTTCGCAACGTTCTCTTGGTAACTTTTGGAAACAAGTTCTGTATATCTTTTATCTGCACCTGATCATTCTCTTTCATAAAGCTCATTATCTCTTCTTGTCTCTTATTAAGACTTTCTTTCTCAACAGATTCCTTTTTCTCTTTAGGAAGCTCTTGAGAAAGAACTCTTTCCTTAGGAGGGACGACCTCTTCACCACTGGCTCTTATCTCACGATGCACAATCTTGTTAAACTCCTCAACCTCCTCTTTTATCTCACGATACTCTTCTTGGATATCCGTTATCTCACGACTGAGCACCCATCCTTGTTTTTTAGCAAGCTCAAAAAGAGCGTCCATTATCTCTATGTTTCTTTCCACATTAAGTGCTGCTTCTCTTCTTTCTTTTGGCTCTCCTTCAAGGATTACTATAAGATCGGCAAGTATCTCGTCGGCAATTCCTCTTATCTTGTAACGCAAAACCTCCCTTTTTGGAAAAAGAAGAGTAAGACGATAAACCTTATTTGTTAACTCTATAAAATATCTCTTGTCCATCTCTTTTCTAACAGCTAAAAAGGGAAGGTCTCTAAAACCTACCCACAGGACTAACTTGGAAACTGGACAAGAAGAGCATAAGAGTGTAGATTCTCCTTCTCTTGGGGAGTAAGATCCGAGGCGCTTTCCAGCGCTTCATCTATAAGGCTCTCTGACATCTCCACCGTTTCACCTAATTCAAGAAAAGGATCCTCCCTCTCAGAAGACACCTCCTTCTGTACGTAATCCTCCATATAAACTCTCTCCTCTTTCGAGACGTCCAGTTCATGGCTATCAATATAATCACTTATTGCCCGGCGAGCAGTGTGCGTAAGCCCATCTCCTTCTTTTGCGGTTTCCTTGTAGATATCTGTCTCATGAGAAACCTTCCTATCTTCCTCTTCTTCTTTGAGAGTATCATCTACAATGCCGTCCTCTTCTGTCTCTTCGTCAACAGCATCTTCTTCTTGTCTTTCAATGTCGGCAGCTATATCATCTTCAACTTGCTCACGAAAAACAATAAACCCACCAACAACTATAAGTACAGCAACAAGGACAAGTACGGAGATGGAAAAATCACGCCCCGTACCGGGTTTTTTCTCCAAATTAAGAAAGTCCTCGCTCATAATTTGACTTTTATATTATATCACGAAGAAACAAAACAGTAAATATAAAGTGCTAAAGGTCCTCTATCTCTTCTCTCATGCTTTCAAGCTCCGCCTCTATCTCGTCTCCCATCTTCTCTATGTCTTCCTCTATTCTTTGTATCTCTTCATCTATATCCGCTTCTCTTTCCTGCGGATAACGCAAAAAAGCAAAAACTGCAAGCAGAAAAAGAAGTAAAAACAGTAACGCTACAAACCACCCTTTTTTATGCATCATAATTAATTAAGCGCACCACTTATAACTGTGTGCGCTTCTTTTATATTATCTTTAATGCTATTAATCGATTCGCTTCTTAGTTTTTGATGATCATCTCTTAACTTTTCTATCGCTTCTCTCATTGTTTCGCTTACAACATCTTCAGATTCTATAGTTATCTCATAAAACTTTCCCTTTTGATTCAACGCCTCACTGCGCGCTATAGATATATCTTCTCTTATCTCAATAATTGTTTCATAAAAAGAAACAAGATCTTCACCTGTCTTTTCCTCGGCAACCTCTCCTTTTTTTTCAATATTGCTAGCAACATCTTCCATGTCATTTAACACAGACATATATGATCTGGAAAACTCCATATTCATCTCATTTATGCGTTTTCCAATCTCGTTCACTCTTTCCTTCGCTCTTTCTTCCAATTTCTCGGCAACGCCTTCCGCCATGCCTACCCTATAACCCTCCATTCTTTCCTCTAACTCTTCTCTTGCCTTATGCGATCTTTGCATAGCCTCTATTCTGTCAGACGCACTTTCTACGCGCAGCCTTTCCCTTTGCTCTTCAACAACACTCCTCCTGTCAGTGGTGCTCTTCAACTCCTCCATGCGTTCCCGCGCCTCCTTTATTCTTTCATCTACCTCCTCATCACTCATCCCAACAGAAGAGTGACAACGAACAGACTCTCCCTCTACAAACAAACCCACCGAAAGAAGTGCTGCAAGAGACAAAGAAAATGTTGCTTTTTTATACATATTATTTGTTAAAAACTTGAGATTAATAATTAGTTAATTATACCATAAAAATTTAATACTTGCCTATAGGTATTATATACAAGGGGTCTTCCGGTGTGTTTAATACCTCTCTTGTCTCCTCGTCATTAAACGCTCCCACAACAACCATACCCAGTCCAATACTCTCACACTGCAAATATAGATTCTGTGCGGCATGACCAGCTTCCATATGGACATAACGCTCCGCCCTCTCTCCGTAACGCTCTGCCGTCCTTTCATAGACAGCAGAAATAACTATGTTCAAGGGAGCATCTCCCACAAAGCCTTGTCCCAAGGCAGCGCTCTCCAAAAGAGAAGAGACATCGCCTTCCACAATACTAGCAAGCTCATGACTTTCGGGAATGAACTGATATACGCCAGGAGAAAGATCCTCCACGTTTTGTGCAACAACGTAAACCTCCAAAGGATAAGTTCCTCCCGCAGAAGGAGCGGTTCTCTTAAAAGAGTCCGTCAATCCTTGAGTTGCCCAAAGAAGCTGCGAAACGCTCTGCAAGGAAACACTTTCTTGGGAAAATTCACGCACACTTCTTCTTTCCGCGAGCGCTTTTTCTACAGAAACACCATTTTCTTTTTGTGGCTCGGGAAGTTTCATATGCACACCTTTATTATAAACAATGTCTTCATTTGTAGAAACAATTGCCGCACCGATAAGCAACATTACTACAATGAGAGCAAGAATCAAAACACCTCTAATACTCATTAGTAACATTATACAATTTATGCCCAAAATAGAAAAGCCCCTAAAGGGGCATAAAAAGAGCTAAGCAACTACTACCGGGACAGTGAATCTACCTGTGTATCTCAAAAAATCCAGATCAAGAGAGGTAAGATCAACAGATCTCGACACCTCTCCAGAAAAATCAAGGTAGCTTATCACAGGAACCTGCCATCCCCGCTCCAAATCCTGATAACAAGAGCCGAGGATAACAACGGGGTACTTCTGAAAGACAAGAAATCTTTCCATCGCAAGAGCCTCTTTTACGGTAGCAGGTCTATACCCGGCCGCCAACAGACGCGTGTATATCCTGTTGGTGGAAACAATCGCTCCCGATATGTCGACAGGCGGAGACAATAAATCCATCTTGATTTCCTTTATGCCTTTTCCATTAGTGGGAAAATTTTCCTCTGTCAACTGTGAGTCGACAAAGTCATATCCCCTTGCAAGAAACTCGATGGAATCATTGTAGTCAACAATCACAGACAAGTATCTGCCGACCGGAACTTGGGCAAGATGCTTGCCTGTCGCAATCCTATACTCTTTCATCACTTCTTTGACATTCATTTGTCCCTCCTTTTTTTAGGGTTCACTACTTTTTTGGACTATAACATAATAAAATGTTTTTGTCTATAGATTTGACAAAAAAGCTACACCTTATTTAAAATTTAAAAAACTTCAATACATATGAGTAAAACAAAAGCAGCTATACTTTCTATTGTTCTCTTAGGAGCTGCTTTTTTATTTATACTCCCTGCTACAAACGAAGCGCTACCACAAATAACAAAAGGAACGGCCTCACTTGCATCTAACCTTACACCTTTCGGAGTAACTATAGGAGGAACAGAAAAAGAAGAAGAAACAGTAATTTCATTAAACGAAAAAGAGAAGCCAACAAAACCCAAAAAGGAAGAAGACGCTTCAGTCACAAAAAAGACAACGGAAAACAAAGAAGAGAGCAAAGAAAAACCCAGCAACAAAAAAGAAGAACCAGAACCACAAAAAGTAGACATAAATAGCGCTAGTGAAAAAGATTTAACAATTATTACAGGTATAGGAGAAGCAACCGCAAAGAAGATAATAGATTACAGAGAAGAAAGCACATTCTATAAACTAGAGGATCTTGAAAATGTTTCCGGTATTGGA
>PWEN01000038.1 GCA_003553505.1 Candidatus Nealsoniibacteriota bacterium
ACCCAGAAGGCGGACAACCCGAACCATCAGGAGGTTCAGAAGAAGAACAGGAAGAGATGAGCGGTGAAGAGATGCAGATAAACTCGCCGATGTTGGGGACCATACTTGAATTGAAGGTCAAGCCCGGTGACAGCGTGAGTGCCGGTGAACCGGTAGCGATACTAGAAGCTATGAAGATGGAGAACGATGTCTCCGCTCCAGATGATGGTAAGATCAAAGATATACATGTAAATAAAGGACAGGACGTTGAAGAAGGCGATCTCATCGCAACGATGGTTGGATAATATGTCTCCTGTAGAAGTGATATTGATCGGTATAAGTGTGGTGTTCATAACCCTCACCATACTCACATTATCGACTTATTTTTTCGGCTGGATAGTCAACAAGTACTTTATCGATGAGGAAGATGATAAGGAGAAGATCGCAGCTATCGTCGCGGCCATACAGGCAGGAGGTGGTGATTAGATGTTCGAGATAGGCCTTTTCGCTATGTCCTGGCAGCAGGCCGCCATGATAGGTATCGGTCTTCTGCTGATATATCTAGGTGTATCAAAGAACATGGAACCTCTGCTTTTGGGACCGATAGGATTCGCAGTGATCCTTGCAAACATGCCTCTGACCGGTATCACCGGAGAAACGGGACTTTTGAATATCGTATATACGGAATTGATCGGAACTGGTATAATCCCACTTATCATATTCCTGGGCATAGGCACCATGACCGATTTTTCCCCTCTTCTAGCGAATCCGAAGACCTTTCTGTTGGGTGCCGCAGCACAGATCGGCATATTTTTGGCTCTAGGACTGGCGATAATAGTCGGCTTCGATCTGAACGCTGCAGCCTCGATAGGTATAATCGGAGGAGCAGACGGGCCGACGGCGATCTACGCAGCGACGCAGCTCGTCGGAGAAAGACCTGAGATAATAGCCGCAGTGACGGTCTCCGCTTACTCTTACATGGCTTTAGTCCCTATAATCCAGCCTCCTATCATAAAGGCATTGACCACCAAAGACCAGAGAAAGATAAGGATGGGGAAGATGAGGAAGGTCAGTAGAAAAGAAAAGATAGTCTTCCCGATAGGAGTCACTATCATCGTCGGTTTGATAGTTCCTTCAGCTCTTCCTCTAGTAGGTCTACTGATGCTGGGGAATCTGTTCCAGGTATCCGGTGTCATGGATAGACTTTCGAATACCGGCGGCAACGCATTGATGGATATAGCGACGATAATGCTGGGTCTCGGTGTCGGTTTTCTTATGACAGGCGATACATTCTTAGTACTTGAAACACTTAAGATATTACTGCTCGGTGTGTTCGCCTTCGCGACAGCTACCGCAGGAGGTACGTTGTTCGGGCAGCTTTATTACAAGCTCTCGAACGGCAAAATAAATCCGATGATCGGTGCCGCGGGAGTCTCCGCCGTACCGATGGCGTCTAGAGTGGTACAGAAGATGGGACAGGAAGAAGACGCTGGAAGCCACCTATTGATGCACGCGATGGGACCGAACGTAGCGGGAGTCATAGGTTCAGCTACCGCAGCTGGTATCTTGATAGGATTGTTGGCGTGATAATATGAGATCCGAATTGGTAAGAAGAGGAGAAGAGAAGGTTAGGGAGGAAGTGAACGGAAAAACGTTCCGACTGATGCAGAAATCCAGTGAGATGGAAGCTATAATCGCAGAATTGGAAGTCGGTGTTAGATCAGACGAGTACTTGCACGAGGGCGAAGAGATACATCTCGTTCTTAGTGGGAAGATAGACTATCACGTAGGCGACGAAGTCTACAGATTGAATGAGGGAGACACCCTCTGGCATCCTTCCGATGTTACGCATTACGCGGAAAACGTAGGAGATGAAAAGGCCTCTTATGTTACGGTGAGTTCACCACCTACTTTCATGTGAGGTAAGAACATAAAGATATACAGACTTGAAGAAACGGGATCTACCAACGAAGTCGCAAAGAGCCTCTGCGCCGAGCGGGAGGAAGATTTCGTTGTTCAAGCCAAAAAACAGACCGCTGGAAAAGGAAGAAAAGACCGTTGTTGGGAATCTCCTCCTGGAAATCTTTACTTTTCTCTTTGTACGGATAAAGAAGATCTTCTACCGTTGAAAGCTTCTGTAGCAGTGGCGAAGACCCTTGAAAGTCTAGATATCGAACCTCGATTGAAATGGCCCAACGACGTTCTCGTGGAAGGAAAAAAGATATGTGGGATACTTACTGAGGTATATGAAGATAGAGGGATCGTAGGTATAGGTCTGAACGTCGAGGTCGCGCCTATAGAAGACAGCGTCTGCATAACTGATCTTGCGGAGAATGAAGTCTCTATCGACGGTCTTTTGAAGGAAATAATCAGCAACTTTTACGATATCGATGAAGTCCTTGAAACTTACAGGGATTACTGCTCCACCATAGGCAAGAGAGTGAAGGTGAAAACAGTCAGCGGTGAAAAAGAAGGAGTTGTCGAAGGTATAGATGAAAGCGGCAGGATAGTTCTGGAAAACGGTGAGAGATTCATCTCCGGAGACGTTATACACATAGAAAAAGAAGACTGAAAAGATCAGGTAACTATGTTTTTGACGGAAACATCATCTTCATCTAAAGCTATCTTTATCGCGCCTTTATCTTCGTCGAGGCAGTAACCGTCGATGAATTCCTGGAGCGTCAATTTTTGAGAGGCATAAGGTGGAAAAAGAGACGACTCCAAAGCCTCTTCCACGCCGTAAGGAAGTCCGTC
>PWEN01000060.1 GCA_003553505.1 Candidatus Nealsoniibacteriota bacterium
ATCAGTTCAGTTAACTCGTTTATGTTCAGTATCTCCGCAAGCTTCTCTCCCAACTCTTTTAGGGTTTTTTCAGAAGAGTAGAAAGAGTAATACAGATAACGAGAAGCTAGTCTTTCAAAGAAAGAGAAAACGGTATTAAAAACAATCGCAGAGAGCAGTGCGATAATAACCACCTTGTACTCTGCCGGTATCTCTAAAAAAATGAAAGCTGCATAAGAAAAAAGCACTATAGAAAGAATGCTCAAGGCATATACGGCCGCTTTTCCAAATGCCACCTTTATACTCATAAAGCGATGCCTCACAACCGTATAGAAAGTGAATAGAAAAACTGCCATAAGAGCCAAAGGACCTCCATACTTCTGAAATCTCTCTATCTCTAAAGCAGGCAATATGGCATTAAAAGTAAGCCCTATTACGGCAGCAATAAAAAGTCCTGTGTATATATATTTTATTTGAACTTTTTCCACCCTCTTTTCACTTTTCTTGTGCTGTAAAAAAAGCGCAAAAGAAGACAAGAGAAGCATTAAAAGAAAGCAAATGATCCATAAAAGATAAAGAGGGCCATAAATCGTATCTCTTTCCCCTGCCCCCGTTATGATCTCGTCCTCAATAACAAAAGGAGTAAAGATAGTTACTGTTACTACAAAAATAACAAATATTCCGACAATTAAATTCAAAAAAGTGCTACTTAACTCACTTAATTTGGAAGGAAATAGTTTTGTAAACCAGAAAAATGAAGAGATAGCAAGCAAGCTCAGCGCAAAAGTGCTTCTTCCCGCCCAAAGAACAACTTCTTCATTGTGAGTATTAAAAAAGAGAAAAACCGAAAAAACCCAAGAAGATATAAAAAACAAAAACAAGGAAAAACACTTTCCTTGTTTGTTTCTTCTGTTTGATATGACAAAAGCAGCGGCTGTAAGACCTATTACTATAGTAAAGTAGTAAAATATAGTCTCAAGAATAGTCATACTTTACTCCAGATTAAAGAAAGAGTAAGCGTTTTCAGCAAGCAAGAAGTAAGGAGCAGCCACTAAAACACCTCCTCTTTCATTTTCCCCTACTTCCTGGGTTATAATGTCAACATAAACACTTTCATAGGAAACGTTTTGATTTTTTTCTATCTCTTTTGTGCTACGTATCATGTCTTTCAATCTTTTCTTCTTTTCCTCTTTCGTGTTCTCTTTTATAGTTCCCACATCCTCCATGAAAAGACAGGCATCCTTGCTGCGATCCTCGGGGATAGCTACACCGAAAGAGCCATAAAGCACTGTTGGTCCCTCCAAGGAAAGAAACTTCTTTGCCGCAAAAACATGTCCGCCAGGATAAAGAGGAAAGTTCTTGTTGTCCACAGTACCAAATAGCTTTTTAGTGGCAACACGTAAACTACTTCCGTCAAAAACCTTTAAGGGCCCAAGCTCTTCCATGTCTTGAGAGTTCAATAACTCGTGAGGCAGTGACTCCTCGCAAGCAACATCATATCCCCATAAAAGACCTTTAGGGCCACAAAAGGAGCTAACGTTTATCATATTTATCTGTCCTAGATATGTATCACTTACCTCGCTTACATCAAAAGCATTTATCTCTCCCAACATCTGCGATCCCTCGTGTTCGAGATCTCTTGAGACAACTCCGCTACCCATTGCAAATCCTATGAGGTAAAAACCTTCCTTTGTAGGTCCTCCGACACAATAATTTTTGTGCCCGCTCTTTACAGAGCGCAATATATCGTTTTTTCTTTCTTTGTTTTTCATTTTTAAAATTAAATTATTTTAAAAATGTAACATGAAAAAATTAAAATGTAAAAAGCCGAAGCAGTTATCCGCTCCGGCTTTTGGGATTTACCCCCTTAATTTGCTTAGAAGCCTCATAAGAGACTTCATTTTTTCTGCTTTTAGTGAGGTCAGCCTCTTTAGTGTTCTTACGTCCGGATGATAGAGAAAGATAATCCTCTTATCATCTTTCATCGTTTGCCCTCGAACCTCGTATCCGAGAACCTTTACGACCGGAACAATTCTACTCTCTGGAGTGCTCCAGAAAATTGTGGACTTTGGTTCTTCGCCCAAATTATCAGCAGCTCTCCTCCAGAGATTTTTAATGGGCCCTATGCCACCCCTTGCTGTTCTGTCTATCGCAAGTTCGTCGCAGTACATTACTTTTTCTTGCGGCGCAGATAATTTTATACGTTCTTCTTCCACTCCAAGAGCTCTTGCAGCTCTTTTTTTAATTTTGGATGAGTCTATGACATCACCCCATGCAAAGCCCTTAACCTCTCCATCTTCATTTAATACAACCAAAAACGAAGTTTCAGAGACAAGATCCTTTTCTATCTTTTCTAGCACCTCCTCCCTCTTCCAGTTTTCGTTCCACGGCGGCTCATTAAATATCCTCCTGTAGCAGTCTACAAGAGAATCAAGAGTTCCTTTTGGAACTGTTTTATATCCCCTGTAAAGCTTGTAATTTTCCGGGATCCCTTCTCTGGGAAGAGGAATCCTCACAAGTGCCTTTAAAAGAGCTCTTTTCATTATTCATCCCTCCTTTTTTGAAATTTTCAAAAATAATTTCTTATACAGTAACATTTTTATTTACCTTTGTCAATTAAAGTTCATGCAGGAAACCTTACAAAAAACTTAGACCCTCTCCCCTCTCCTTCTGACTCTGCCCATATCTTACCGTCATGCATCTCTACGAACTGACGGGCAATGTAGAGGCCAAGTCCGGAACCTTGCAC
>PWEN01000024.1 GCA_003553505.1 Candidatus Nealsoniibacteriota bacterium
CTGATAATCAACGGCAGCGACATGGGCGGAGTTTCCGGTCTGGACGACGTTCCTTACCAGACTTTGAGCCCGCAGGAAGGCAGTTGGGACGACCACACCGATTCCGGCGCCACTCCATACGCTGACGTGGTGAAGATGTTAGAAACACTTAGAGATCAGAGCGACGACGGTTTCGGACAGAATCCAGGAGCGTTGGACCTGGTGATGGACGGGAAGACGGAGGCGCAGTTGTACCTGAGCCACGAAGCAGAGAGCAAGAAAGGCGACGAGACGATGGACAGGATCGCCGGGTTGATCGGCAGGATAAGAACCATCCCGACCGTTCCGGAAGGTTCGGCATACCTGATGGAGACCGGTCCGGAGATTGGCGAGTACATAGTCGCTGAAGACATAACCGTCGAGAGAGCCGACTACATCAAGGACAACCAGGCTTACATAGGGAACGTCTTCTGCAGGACTTTACCGTTATGGTACCAGCACGGAGACGACGACACGAGCAGCACCGCCATCGTGAAGATGGAAGGTCTGACCTAGTGAGGTTTAGAGCACGGTGAAAAACTCCCTTCCTTTCTTTGCGCAGGAATCATTGATTCCGAGCATCGAAGGATGAAATCCTGAAGATTTTATTATGAAGGTGAGTTGATGTCAGGGAACAAGGTAGAGAGAGACGAGCTGAAGAGGGTCCACGAGAGGATCGACGACCTGCAGGAGAACAGGCTGCAGGACCTCAAGGACACCAATGAATGCCTTACTAAGATCAAGAGGTCGATAGCGTCGATAGAGAGTTCCCTTGAACAGCAGAAAGAGACCCTCGGCAAGCTGTCCAGCAAGACCGATGAGCTAGCTGACAAGAGAAAAGACTGGGACAGCGTGATAGACGAGAAGATAGAGAAACACGTCGCTGAATGTCCCGCCTCCGACATCGTAGATCTACAGAGAGACGGATTCATCGGAGTCCGCAGGACCACGTCCGAGGATCGAATGGACGAAGTCCTGATGAGGGTGAAGAAGTTCGGTAGAAAACATCCCGCTGTGACGGGTGGAGGTGGAGCGGCTACGGTGATAGCCCTGGTAAAGATAGGGTCGTGGGTGCTGGAAGTTTTTGGATGAGTGTAAGAAAAAAGGAGATGATACTGTGAAGATATTGAAATCTGTAAAGATGTGGCTGGCGTTCAAGCTTCTGGGCGTGGTAAGAGACGCGATAGACGAAGAGATAGAAAGAGCATTGAACGAAACGCTGGTCGAGTTTTACGTGAAGAACGATATTGACGGAAAAGATAGAGAGCTGATAAACCAGTTCGTGAGATTTGCCAAGGAGGACCTGGTGCCTCACCTTTTGGAGAAGCTGGAACGCTATCTCAGAGAGAGTCGATAAAGATGAACGAGGGGCACCTGATCTTCGGAGATAAAGTGATAGAAAAGTTTGATCTAACGATCGATAGGGAGTGGGCGATGGCCCCGGACTACGGAGTGTGGTTCGAGGAGCCTGATGTGAACAGGTTCCTCCACAGGCTCACTCTCCACGGCATGGAAAACGTGGAGAGGTGCATAGATGCGATAAGGGAGAAAGATCTGATAGAGTACGATGCTGACCGCAGAGACGAGATAAGAGCGCTTGTAGTGAGTCACAGCTTTCTAGACCTTTTCAACACTCCTATCGTCCCTAGCTATTCACGGTCGAGCGATTTTAAATTTGTTTTTGATCAGCTTTTGAGTTACACGAAGGTAGCTCTCGATGACCCTCCCGGGCTGGACGGACTGTTCGAAAAGATCGTTGGAGAAAGCAACTCTCTCGTTGATCTAGAAAGTAGGATGAGAAAAGAGTACGAGATGGCTCCCTGGGAGGAGGGAGAGCTGACGGAGAAGATCGTAGAGCACTACAAAAAGTATGGATAAAACGGAACGGAGGCTGAAAAAAAGATGGAAAAAATGAAGCTAGAAGTCAAGAAGCGCACGTCTTACGAGGGCAGGAGATGGAATCCCGGCGATATCATGGAAGTTAGTGTGGATGAGACGGAGGAATATCCCCTGAAAGGTATGGTAAACACCGGTATTGTCGAAAGGATCGAACGGGAAAATCCGCAGGACGCAACGGATGAAGGGAACCCCCCTCTCGACGTCAACGAGCTGGAAGACATAGAAGGTATAGGACCTTCTTACGCTGAGAAAATCGTCGAAGAGTACGGAACGGAAGAAGAGATTTTAGAAGTAGAGCCGGAAGATATCGCAGATTCCCTGCATGGTATCACCCCTGAACTGGCTGAGCGAGTTAAAGAAGAGATAAGGTAGGTAAAAATATGGAAGAAAAAGAAAAACCAACGGATGGTAAGAAGATCACGAATGAGGGTCCTTCGAAGAAGGTAGACGACGAATTTTCACAGGACGTACAGAGATTGAAACAGATGAAGAAACAGCAGGTGCAACAGCTGAGAGATGCGAGAGAGATGGTCGAGCAGTTAGAGCAGGCGATAACGAAGATCGACGGACAGCTGGAGTATATACAGTACAAGAGAGAGAAGACAAAGGGCTCCGCCGATGAAGATGAAGGTTGATAGAATGGATTATTTGAAGCACATGGACTTGCAGGAGATGGAAGATCTGATAAATGAAAGGAGCGAAGCGAGCCTTGAGATGAAAGGCAGATGGACAGCGGTAGAGAGAGATCCGGAAACCGGAGAGGTCCTGAACGAAGAGACCTCGGAGAACGTCATAACGGAAGA
>PWEN01000008.1 GCA_003553505.1 Candidatus Nealsoniibacteriota bacterium
CTCCGGACTCCTCTTCTAATTCTTCGAGCCATTTTTGATCGGAATTCGGTATCCGAGTGGTTACGGTTTTCATCTTATCCGTTACAATCCATAGCGTTACGATACTATTAAAATGTAATGGTGATCAAAGTTCTATCCTTTCCAAATACCCAATAACTCATCCTTAAACTCCAACACTCCCACAACAGACCCCACTCTCATCCCGCAGATCCTATCCTCACAGCCTCAAAGGCTCGGTCCAGATCGGCACGGGGATCATGCGCCAAAGGTTTCCATCAACTCTCAGATGATATTCAGATCCTCAAAGAGCACGTTCACAGCTACGAGATCATCTGTAATCACGCCTGTGCGCGTTTATTATCGCATGTAGTATCAGACCGGTGATACCCATGGCCATACCACCTATCACGAGGAGTCCCCCGATCAGCACGTGCCCCACGGGCCAGACACCCGTCCTGTTCCACCAAGTTAGAGCTCTGACTCCGATGATCAATCCAAGAAAGAACGCTATCAAGCCGGGCAACCCAAAGGTCAGAAGCGAATGTCTCGTCTCTATGTACCTGACGATAGAGCCCATCACGCTCAGAGTGTGCCTTATCGGACCTTCGTGAGACGTCTTTCCGTCGTAAGAGACGGTCGCGGGCATCTCGACTATATCCAGATTGTACTTTCTAGCCTGTATCAGTATCTCGGAATCCACACCCAAGCTCTTCTCGTTCGGAGTGATCTTCCTTATGGCTTCAGAGGAATAAGCTCTGAAACCGCTCTGCGTATCTTTTACAGAGCCTCTCTCTCCATTTTCACCGTTCTTCGCCTTACCGGTGGGGGTCACGACCGACAACATCCAGTTACCCAATCTTCTGTATGCAGGGACCTGATTTTTGTGATCTTCTTCCAAAAACCTAGACCCTATAGCTATGTCGTGCTCTTCGCTCAAAACATTGTCCAAAAGATTGGTTATCTCGTGCTCGGGATGTTGTCCATCACCGTCTAGAGTGACCAGAGCGCTCGCATCCTTCTGCCTGGCATACTGGAACAGGGTCTTCATGGCCTCTCCCTTACCCATGTTCCTCTCGTGCTCTATGACGTGCGCTCCGGCTTTCTCCGCCAATCTCGCGGTATCGTCGTTACTGCCGTCGTCGACTACAACAACGTTATCAACGTGATCCTGTACTTTCATCACCACGCTGGCTATAGTATCTTCTTCGTTATAAGCCGGTACGCCAACCATCGCTTCTTCCAAATTATCGACCCTTTTTCGTTCCAACGCACTCAAACCATTTACCGCTAGATCATCACCCGTCCACGTACCTGGACTCACATTACCCCCTGGGGACCTCATCGGTGTGAATTGATTTATCCTTAATAAGTTTAACGCATACTATTAAAACTATCCCTCGTTCTGGAGGAGATAACATCGTGATAGCAACGAATAAAAACTTTTACATAAAGCAATACATTCTCATACCGTGACCTCAAAGATCAAGACCTTGAAGCGCGGAAGATCGATCTATCTATTCATATCGCTATCGCTCTTCTTTTTCCTGCTGTCCGTTCCTTTAACGGATGTCGGCGCTCCCGAACCGTCGGTCTTCTGGTACGCGTCTTCCTTACCGTTCACTTTTTGGCTCGGACTCTTCGCTTCTCTGTGCGCTATCGTACTCTCGATCTCACAGAAAAGAAAATATCTCGGTCTGGTCTCCTCGATCATTCCCGTCCTTTTTCTTTACTCTCTACCTCACATAGTCCACGACATGGTCCCGGTCTTCGACGTATATCACGTGATCCCTTCCGTTCTCTCTATCGTAGAAACTGGCACGGTCGACTTCGCAAGGATAAACTTTCCCGGTTCCCACATATTTCAGGCGAGCACCGCCATGATGATTAACGTGGAGATGATGACTCTAGCGAGGCTCTTTCCAACCATCCTCGCGGGAACGATAGCTCTTTTTCTTTTCACGATAGCGAGGAGGATCTCCACCAGGTGGGCTCCAGCAGCGCCTCTCACTTTCCTCGCACTCAACTGGTACATGGAATACCACCTCGCGAGACAACCTTTTACACTCATGCTATGGACCGCTTTCTGGCTCGCCCTTTTCCTCTATATAGATACGCGCTCCTACCGCGTCGGTATCGTAGCGGCGATAATCCTCTTCGCGCTGGTCCCTTCACATCCCGGTATGCTTATAATCACTTCCTTCAACATGGTAGTTCTAGCTCTCGTTTACATCGTCCCCTCTTTCGACGATGCGAAGGAGAACTACCTCCGACCTTTCATACCGCTACTGATCGTCTTTGTCGCGGTAACCGGAATCTTCTACACTTTCGTCCCGGAGATAAACCATTACGTCGATTCTGTAGCTCAGGACTTCCTGGAAAGAGAAACAACGGAATTCGCTTTAGGTGGTCCAGCAGACACCTCGATCCAGTACGAGTTCGTCAACAGGCTCAGGATGTTCTCGGGAGCGTTACATTCATCGCTGGCGTTCCTCGGATTTATAACGCTCTACAAGAGACTGCCCAGGAAAGCTCTTCTCCTCGGAGCGTGGTTCTTCTCCATCTACCTCTGGCTCGCTTACCCGCTCACACATCAGGGCAGATACATGGAAAGGACGTTCATGTTCTCGCTCATACCAGCCTCTATACTTGCGGTGGCGCTCCTGAAACACTTCTCTCCGAAC
>PWEN01000065.1 GCA_003553505.1 Candidatus Nealsoniibacteriota bacterium
CCCTACTTATCGCGATAAGGGACATAACACGCATTCCTATAGGGTAAAAACTCATGTTGTCTGCCTCTTCTTCGTAGTGGAAACTGCAGTTCATCTTCTCTAGCTCTTCTTCCACTTTTTTTAATCCATTCACTCCCATATTATCAATAATAAACTGATAATCCGTTTTAAATACCCCTCCGCGGACTTCCCCCTCCGTGCTAAGTATTTTATTTATTTCTTCATCTGTTATTTGATAATGCATATAAGATATATTTAACTTTTAAACTTTTAATTAACTAATTACCTAAAAAACCTGCCCATTCCCCTCCCTGTAATTCTTCCATATCTCCTTTCTTTGTATTCTTTTTTCTTTGTGTCGTTTATTCCGAATATTTTTGCCAGATAATAAAGAAAACCTCTTTTTTTCTTTTTTTCACTCATTTAACAACTCTCTTATTTTTTCCACCATCTCGTTTAGCTCTACATTTGCTTTTATGAAGTAGTATGAAGGAGAATATTTGTTTATCGCTTCAACGATATAATCCCGCGAATCAAGATTTGTAAGCATTACAATAGGAACGTTCTCACCCCACTCCCCGCTTTCTCTTACCTCCTTTAAAACATCTGTTCCTTCTTTCTTGGGAAGCAGTATATCAAGAAGAATAAGATCCGGCTCTTCTCTTAAGGCGACCTCTACCCCTTCCTCGCCATCATAAGCGGAAAGGGTTTCAAAACCCTCTTGATCCAGCTTGTCCTTATACATCTCGGCAAGCATTTTTTCATCCTCAATGACAAGTACTCTTTTCATTTTCAATTTAATATTTACTTTTAATCTAACACAAAAAATAAAAAACTCAAGATTCCCACAAACCATGAATATTACAGTAAGCCCTCACACGAGTCACACTGCCACTCACGTCTATTACCGGCCTATCTCCCGGCTCAAGAAATCTTTTGCAAACCCCTTCATCAGTCATTACCTCTATCCACTCTATATAATGCTCTTCCAAAGAAGGGTGCTCTTCTTTCCCTATCTTAACGCTAGACCCTTCAATGACGGGAACGTGTTTTTCGCTTCCCTTATCTTTTTTCTGTGCAACCATCAGATCCATAGGTTGACCACAGCAAACAAGCTCCCCTGCTCCGGGATGCAAAACCTCCACTATATTACCACAGACATTGCATTTATAGATTTGTTCTTTTTTAGTCATTAAAACATCATAACCTTTATAAGATATATAATCAATAAGTGAAGGGGGTAAAACACATAAAAAACATATTTAGGAAGTTCAATCTCCAACTTCGGCCATGTAATAGGAATAAGAGAGAAAACAGCAAAAAGTTGAATGCTGTACTGATAAAAAAGAGCAAAAATCAAATTTATTACAGAAAAAGCGCCCGCTCTAAGATCTTCTCTTTCAAAAAAATAAAAGAGAAGAATAACAAAAAGTCCATAAACATTGTAAGACAAGAAAATAGAGATAGGAGCAAGAGCAAAAATAACACAGTACCTCTTCTTTTCCAGCGCCCATATAAGCAGAAAACCTACAAGCAAAGTGAAAAGTATGTTTAATTCTATTCCCTGCTTTAAAAGGCTGTAAGGTACTTGTGATATAACTGCAAATATGAGCAACCGCTTAAGATAGCTTTTTCTGTCAGATGTTTTTTTATAACCCACCGTCAACTGGTAGGCAAACAAAGGAAAGGCAAGTCTTCCCACTATTCGAAGAATGTCTACCGGAAACAGAAACGCCCCTATGTGGTCGACCAACATAGAGGCCATCCCGAGAAGCTTTATAAAGTTACTTTCTTTTTTGGTTATCACCTATACAATTGCCCTTACAAACCTCCTTTTTCCTATTTTTATTGTAACACTTTCTTGTGGTGTAAACTCTTTATCTGTTATCTTTTCTCCGTTTATTCGCACCGCACCGCTATCAACAAGTCTACGCCACTCACTTTTAGAAGAAACGATCCCCTCTCTTACAAGTAAATCCGCGAGCAGCTCTCCTTTTTTTAGCCGAACTTCCTGTATCTCTTCGGGTGTACCTTTTTCACGAAATACCTTGTTAAACTCCTCTTGCGCATGAAGGGCTTCACTTTCTCCATGAAATATCTTTACTATCTCAAAAGCGGCACGCGCTTTTGCTTCCATAGGGTCAAGAGACATTATCTCGTCAATTTCCTTTAGAGGAACCCTAGTGTTGTTTACAAGAAGAACCTTGGTCATTTCGTCCGGCTGACCCATTACGGCTCCGTACATGTCATTGGGAGAGGAAGAAAGAAAGACTCCTGTGCCCTTACTTTTTGACATAAGATCTCCCGTCTTAGGGTTTTCCATCAAGTTAACAGCAACAACAAACTTTTCTTTGTCTTTAAAGCGCCTTAAAAGAGTTCTTCCTACGAGCGCATTAAATATCTGATCTGTTCCACAGAGCTCTACATCAATATCCATGGCAACACTGTCATATCCCTGCATGAGAGGATACTGGAACTCGTGCAAATATATGGCATTACCCTCCTCTAATCTTTTGGCAAACATATCCCTCTCAAGCATTTGCTGCACAGTTACATTGGAAGCAAGCTCAAGCTCATCTTTCCACGTCATATCAGAGAGCCACTCACTGTTATAGAGAACACGTGGAGGATTTTCTTTGTCATCAAATCCCATAAGAGGCTTTATCTGATTGATCCACTCTTTCACATTGTTTTTCACTTCCTCCTCGCTAAGCTGTTTTCTTGCAGCACTCCTGTCCGTGGGATCTCCTATGCGAGCAGTAAAATCCCCTACAAGCACTATAACCTCATGACCCAACAGGCGAAACTCTTCTAGGAGCATATAGTTTTTGGCGTGGCTCAAGTGAAGAGAGTCAGAGGTAGGATCAGCTCCGATATATATCCGCAACCTCTCTCCGGAAAGAAGTTTTTTAACAAAACCTTCCTTCTCCGGAAGTATCTCTTGTATTATGCCACGATCAAGTATCTCTTTTACTCTTTTTTCGTCAGTTATAACGTTCATATTTGCACCTCCGTCTCACTTTCCGTAAAACGGATATTATCTATCCTTAATGTGTCTTTTATTATCTCTATGTACTCCTTCAAGTGTTCTTTTTCTTTTGAAAGAACAATCTCACTAATTCTTTGCCCCATAGGAATACTTTTCTCTGTCTTATACTTCCTTATAAGAGACATGACCTCCACCACCTCATCCATCAAGGACTCCTCCGTAAAAATATCTCCTTCCTTTGGTAGAAGTGTAAGGGGAATACTTTTCTCTTTTTCAAACTCTATAAAGTACTCGTGATATATCTCTTCTGTGATAAAAGGAATAAAAGGAGCATACATCTTTAGCGTTCCCAACAACGAATCATACATCGCTTGTTTGGCAGAGTCCGGGTTCCTTTTTTGATCGTAAAGCCTTGATTTGATCATCTCAATATAGTTTCCACAAAAATCGTCCCAAAAAAAGTGATCCACCGCCTTTCTTGCCTTGCTGTAGTCGTAATTCTCAAAGTGCTCTTTGTACTGTTTAAGTGTTCTGTTTAACTTGGAAACTATCCACTTATCCTCCACTTCCAATGGTCTCTCAGAAGGAGAGTAGCCCTCTAGGTGAGACAAAGAAAATCTTGCCGCGTTCCATATCTTATTTAACGTCCTCTTTCCGGAGTTTATCTCCTTCTCGCTCCACCTTGCCTCTTCTCCAAACTTTGTTCCGGATATCCAGTAACGAAGTACATCAGCCCCATAGTTTGATATTACTTTTTGCGGATCAACTACGTTACCTTTGGACTTGGACATCTTCTTTCCTTTCTCGTCCAAAACAAAGCCCGATATAGTAGCTCTTTCCCATGGAAGCTTATCAAAGTGCATCTTAGATCTTGCAAGTGTGTAAAAAAGCCAGAAGTTTATTATATCGTGTGCTTGCGGGCGAAGTGACATGGGAAATACTTTCTTTTCTGTCAAACTTTGTACTATTTGCGGAGTAAGCGCGCTTGTTGCCCAAGTATCAAGAACATTTTCATCCGGTAAAACCTCACCACAACAGCTCTCCGGAGGTTTTTCAGAAAAGGGATCTACAGGAAGTTGTGATCTTTCCGCTACTATCTTTTTCTCGCACCCACTGCAGTGCCAGAAAGGAAAAGGTATTCCAAAGTACCTCTGCCTGGAAACACACCAGTCCCATCGCAAGCCTTTTACCCAGTTCATGTATCTCGTTTTGAAGTGTTCCGGTATCCACAACAATTCCTCTCCTAGTCTTAAAAACTCTTCTCTTAAATCAAGGTATTTTATAAACCACTGTTTGGTCGGTATTATCTCCACCCCGGTTCCACATCTTTCATGTACATTTATGGTGTGCTCTATCTCTTTGCGAGAAACTATATCAAGATCAGATACTACTCTTTCACGCGCCTCTTCCACTGACAATCCCTCATACTTGCCGGCACCTTCGTTTAACTTACCATCTTTCGTAAGACAATTCCTAAGTGGTAATTTGTGAGCATAAAACCACTCGATATCGGTTACGTCTCCAAAAGTACAACACATCACTGCTCCTGTTCCCTTCTCCATATCAACTTCCTCATCCGCTATTATCTCCACCTGTTGCTCAAAAATAGGAACAGTGGCCTTCTTTCCTATAAGTTTTTTGTATCTGTCATCAGAAGGATGAACAAACACGGAAACACAGGCAGGTAAAAGCTCCGGACGAGTGGTAGCAATAGTCAATCCTCCCTCTTCCGTTTTAAACTCTATCTCATAAAAAACACTTTCTTTCTCCTTGTCTTCCAGTTCCGCTTGCGCAATCGCCGTTTGACACAAGGGACACCAAATAGTGGGACCATCTTTATGATAAACTCTCCCATTTTCATAGAGATCTATGAAGTAGTTTTGACTCATCTCTTGCACATGAGAGCTGATCGTGGAGTAGTTCAAAGAAAAGTCACAAGACATGGCAATATCCTTCCAGTCCTGAATGAACTCCGGCCTTATCTTTTTTAACGTGTCCTGGCAAAGGGAGATAAACTCTGATCTACTCATGTCAAACATCCTTACATTGTTCTCCTTTTCCACAAGCTTCTCGGTGGCAAGGCCGTTATCGTCTGTTCCAAAAGGATAAAAAACATTGTCCCCTCTCATTCTTCTGTATCTTGCGATCATATCTTGCTGTCCAAAAGAGTAAGAGTGCCCTATGTGCATCCTTCCACTTATTGTAGGAGGAGGATTGTCTATGGAGTATACTTCTCCTTCTTTTTGGGGGTCAAAGCGGTACACACCCTCTTTCTCCCAATACTCTTTCCATTTTTGCTCTTGTTTTTTAAAATCTCTTTCTTTTTGCATAATGACCTTATGATATCACAAAAAAAGGGGCCGAGAAAGCCTCCTATGTTTTAGCATTTCTTTTTACTGCATCCTTAAAGAGGTCTCCTTTCTCTTCATATCCACTCCAAAGCGAGTAGCTGGGAGAGGCGGTAGAAAGAAGGCATATCTTCCCTTTTTTTGTTGTCTGAAAAGAGAATTTTACCGCATCTTCCATACTGCTTGTCTCTAGTAGTCTCAACTCTTTCAGTTTTTCTCGCATGCGTTCTCCACTCTGAGGAAAGAGAACAATATTGGAGATGTTATAGCTTTTTATGACCTCTACTAGTTTATCAAAGTCGTAGCCACGATCCTCTCCGCCTAAGATTAAAGTATCAACACTCTCTAGTGCTTTTATGGCCTCTATAGTAGACTCCGGCGTAGTGGATATGGCATCATCGTAAAACTCCACCCCTTTGTGTTTTCCAACAAACTCTAAACGGTGTGGAAGAGGTTGAAAGCTCTCAACTCCTTTCTTTATTACACTTTCAGGAACGTCAAAGATACGACAAACTTGAGTTGCCGCTTTTATGTTCTCTATATTGTGCTCTCCCAAAAGAGAAACATTTTTTGTAACAAGTTTCTCCTTGAAGGGAGGCGTTATCGCCACATCCCCCTCTTTTTGGAATTTAAATATTCTTTTTTTTGCCTCATAATAACGATCGAGTCCACCATGATAGTTCATGTGTTCGGGAAAAAGGTTTAAAAGTAAAGCAACAGATGGAGAGTACTCTATGTCATCTAGCATATAACTTGAAAGCTCTAACACAAAGATCTCTTCAGGATCAACATCGGACAGAAGAACCTCCAGCATGGGACTACCTATGTTTCCAAGAAGACGTACCTTCTTGCCGGCCATCTTCAATATATGATAAATAAGCGATGCGGTGGTGCTCTTGCCCTTGCTTCCCGTTACTCCTATAACCGTATTATTTATTCGGGAAAAAAAGATGTTCGTAGCAGTAACATAAGGAATGCTTACCTTGCTCTTTTCTATTCCCGGGGTTTTTACTGCAAGATCGAAGTTTTTTTGCTTTTTAAGATATTTGCGATCGATCTTCTCATCCAATGCCTCAACACTGATCTCCGGATAGTTTTGCTTAATATATTTTTCACTAACCCTTCCCTCTTTGCCATAGCCAAGAACACAGATGCTTTTTATTCCCAAAAAACGGTAAGGAGTGGGAAGAGTGGGAGCATGCACAGCTTTAAATACATCCCCTTGTGGCTCTTTGATTTTTATCTCCTTAAAAACAATATCTTCTTTGAACTTTTTTGAGGCAAGAAAAAAAGCAGTACGTGCCTCATCAAATGTTCCCACACAGTCAAAAGGTTTTGAGTTACCTTCTCCAAGTATGTTAGAGAAAAGCGGCAAAAGACTCTTGTTGGCAAAGAGATCCTTTTTAAATATGGATAAAAGCTCTTCTTTGCTCAAAAAAGGAGAGAGTATAAGAAAAGCAAAAACACACTTAGGACACTCCGTACACCAAAGAGAAGATGGTCTCTTATAAGATATATTAAAGTTCCTATTACAACTAGTAAAAACGTGGAAATACTCCTTTTTTTCGGAAAACATCTCCGCTACCCTGATCTCATAAAACTGACGTAAAAGCGAAAAATAGTTAATATCGGGAGTGATAAATTCTCTTACATAGCTCTGAAACATCTCTTCAAACTCTGCAGACTTGCTCCACTGGTGATTTATGGTCTTTCCTTTGTACTCCATATTTCCAAAGTTGCTACTGTATTCATTTGCCACAATTACATTTTTATGTTTGTAAAGAGCAGCAACAAAAAGACCAAGAAAGGCAAAAACGGCAGAAACAGGGATATGTCCGTCATATTGATGATCTTCAAAGACCTTTTTATCGAGCTCTCTTTTTACAAACACAGAAGGTTTGCCGATCTGTTTAATTACTCTCCTTGAAACACTGTCTTCCCTTTGTGTTTCTACCAAAAAAGAAACAAAAGGCGATCCTTTCAACATCTCTGCGGCAACAATAGAGTCTTTCCCTCCCCCAATACCCAAAAGAGAACTGTCCTTGACATCAATAGAAGCGGGCTTCTTTTGTTTGCTAGAAAAGGGAAACTCGGCTACTTTTTGCGGGTCAAGATTGTTTTTATACAAAAACTCGCCCAACCCTTTTCTGTATACCGTGTTCCAAAACTTTGCCTCCTCTTTGGTTATCTCAAAAGGAATAACGATCTTTGGAGGGCAATAAAGCTTGTAATAACTTATACCAAGGATCAGGTGCAAAGGATCTAGAAACTTTTCTGCAAGCTGCACTGTTTCTACATTACCGGGAAAAGTAACTGTCTCCGTGAAATAAAGAGGTTCACGGTTAGAAAAATCGATACGATAATAAAAATAAACCCTCTCTTTTTCCGTTTTATATCCCGCAAAATGAAATGTTTTTGCACTCATAAACTCTTTACCTCTTCTTTTACTGCAACTCCGATAAGAAAGGCATAAAGATGATGCCTTCCAAATCTATTGATTTGAAAGTTCTCCTCCTTTTCACGATGTCTTATCTTTGCTCTTTGCCCTTTTTCGTTTTTTTGCGCACCCACAATACAAGGATCAGCTTTTTTGTTGAATCCATAATAAACGACTTTCTTCTTTCTGTTATCACCGATCCTCTTCACACGGTAATTATCAGCATTAAGTAAAAGCACCCCGTTATTACGCGTTCTATCGGCTAAGAGACGATACTCATCGACCAAGTTATTCATGTCCGAAAACCCTTCTTTATATCTTTGAGTTATGTCTGTAACAACAGAAATATGCGGCTTTACTATAGAAAGCAAGTAACTCATGTCGCCTTCGTCGGATGTTCCAAGGCCAAGCACAAGAAAACGCGGAAAGTTTCTTTGAAATATCCTTAAAGGAGAAGTAAATATCGCTGGAAGCCAAGCTTTATACTCGTTGTATCCACTAGGCAGATGAAGTATAGCAAGTGGCAAACCTATCTCTGTATTAAAGTTCTTGGGATTCGCCCTTACCGTTAACCCTTCTTCCTCTAGGCGACGCTTGATCTCTTTTTTGGCAAAGTTTTTGTTGGTGCTTCCCGCAACTGCAATCACAACAGGCCGATGCACAAGAAGTGTTAGCTTGGTTATCACCCTTAAATAATGTTTTAATAAAAATTTTGCAAAACACTTCATGTTTTAAAGATATTTTCCATTCTATCAAATGATTCTTCTATATCCTCCCTCCTTCTTCCAAAGCTCATTCTTATGTGTCCTTCTCCGTTAGGCCCAAAGGCAGTCCCGGGAACAGTTGCGATCTGCGCTTTCTCAAGAAGCCGAAAAGCAAACCCCCAAGAATCGACCAGATCTCCTTTTATTAAATCTTTCCCCACTACTTCTGCAACACGAGAAGAGATCCTTGGAAAAACATAGTAAGCGCTATCCGGTCTAACAAAATCAAACACATGCGAAAGATTTTCTAGTCTGCTGCACATAACATCTCTTCTTTTCTTGTAGTCTTCAAAGAACTTTTTCATCTTTTCTTTTTCTATCTCTAAAGCACCCATGGCTGCATACTGCGAGATAACCGGAGCACAAGTAACCAAACTGTCATGTACTTTTGTTATTTCACGCACATTCTCTTCATCACTGTGTAAATACCCCACTCTCCAACCGGTCATGGCAAACGCCTTAGAGAAAGAGAATATCCTTATCACTCTTTTTCTCAGTTCCGGAATAGATGCAAGAGAAAAGAACTCTTTTTCATCATAAATAAAGTCTTTATAAACCTCGTCGGAAATAAGAAAAAGATTATTGTCTTCCGCCAGTCTGGCAAGATCCATTAGCTGCTTTTTTGTATATATTGTTCCCGTAGGATTATTAGGATTGCAATAAAAGATAGCTTTTGTTTTTTCTGTCACAGCTTCTCTGTACCTTTCTATATCAAAACCCCATCCTTTTTCTTCGTCCAAGGGGACAAAAACAGGCTTGCACCCCGCTAAGTTTATAACCTCTCTATAGCTGGTGTAAGTAGGTTCTGGTATGATCACTTCGTCTCCCGGACTTGTTATGGCCATGATGGTAGCTGTTATTCCTTCTATTGAACCAGCAGTTACCAGTATCTCTTTTTCCCAATCATAGTACATCCCTTCTTTTTCTAAGGACTCTTCTATAAGCTCTCTTAGTTCCGGCAACCCCGGAGAAAGAGAGTATTTAGCCACTACTCCCCTTTTTAGCGCCCTTTCAACTCTTCTTTTAATGAAGTCCGGAGTGTCAAAATCAGGAATGCCCTGAGCAAGAGAAACAGCGTCGGGGTACTTAGATGCCTCCAGCTCTATCTGTTTTATGACCGACAATTTTATGTTCTTTGTTCTCTCAAACATACTAATATCCGAGCATATCGTAAGACCTAAAAAACTCTCCATCAAAAAGATATAACAGAAGGGTATAGCACTCACCATTTAAGTTGTAACTTTCTCTGTGATAGGAGTCTATCTTCTCACTTCGTTCTCCTAAATAAATATAATTACCCTCCCTTGAAACACTTTCCAGTAATCGAGGATCAAAAGTGGAAACATTTTCCTCATGACCGGAACACATTCTTCCAGAAGCTCTCACAAACACCCCCTCTTTGCAGGGCTCTTTTGATTCTTCTATAAGGTTCTCCAACTCCTCTCTTATATCCAACATGACTTTTTTTATGCTCTCCGTTTCTTCCGTGTACTCTTCCACGCAAGGAGTATAAAGGCGGTTACTTTCATTCCCCAACTCCACCTCCAAGGAAGTTCCTCCTTCACATATAAGCCTAGGATCCCTTCTTTGATCAATCTCTAGCTCAAAAACACTATGTGACTGCACATAATCCTTAAAGTAGTCATATTTTTCTTTCGATATCTCTCCCTTGTAGCACTCTATTCCTTCTTCCGATATCTGATCTACCATAAGAAATTTACCCTCATCAAATAGATATATATTGTCAAATTTTCCAAAATAGGTGAAAGAAGATATCAAGCTCATCTCTTGCTTCTCACTGTAGAGATAAGCAAACGTTACTCCCGCAAAAAAAATAAAAAATAAAGTTATTAAAAATATTATTCTTCTTCGCATATTATTTATAGCTTCCAAGCTTATTAAAAACAAACTTTTTTCCCTCCCCTATGATCTTTATATCATCATTACTCATTGTAACTGCCTGCTTATCGGTCAGTGCCACAACAGGATAATCGCAATCCTCCGCCAAAGACTCTGTTGTTTTCAGGTCCTCTTCTTTGAAGTGCACAGTCAGAAGAAGCGGGAAAACGTCTAAGCCATTCATGTGTTCCACTCCTACATCGTTTTCATCCCCATTATTCCAAGTAGCAGTGCAGATATAAGGACAAGCAAGAATACTTCCAGCGCTAACACCAAAATAGACACCTCCTTTTTTTAGAAAATCGATTATCTTTTCACGAAGACCTGTTTCATCCATCTTGTAAAGATATTCAAAAGTATTTCCTCCACAAACATATACAAGATCAAAGTCCTGCAGGTTCCATGCCTCCTCGTTCATCTCAAAAACAAAAACATTCTCTCTTTTTATTTCCAGATCTTCAAGTTGAGATATCTCCTCTTCTACAAAGTGCGGAGCACCACCAATAGTAACAAGAAACACTTTTATATGAGAAGGATCCTTGTTTAGGAACTCTAAAAGTCTTACGCCTATTCCGGGACTCTCTTTGTAGCCATTGGAGGTTAAAATAAGTTTCATTTTAAGGACTTTATTATGCTTAACTTGCTGCTCGTTATCTCGCTTCCTTTCTCAATCAACTCTCTTCCCTTCTCTTTCTTTATTATACGCGAAATGCTTAAAAAACCTTCCTCTTCTATCTCCGGTTCCAACAAAACATCCGCTTGCCCGCCACAGTAAGCTGCAAAGTGATGCTGAAGAGATTTTATCGCTTTTCTCGTTGTTTTATAAGGAGATACTCCTATCTTGTTTTTTGTAAACTGAGGATACTTATCAA
This sequence comes from Candidatus Nealsoniibacteriota bacterium, assembly GCA_003553505.1. Lineage (GTDB taxonomy): Bacteria > Patescibacteriota > Minisyncoccia > Minisyncoccales > PWPS01 > T1SED10-78. The sequence continues at coordinate 11,310 of PWEN01000065.1, forward strand.
GATTAACGGCCAAAACAACATCAGTTTTTTTCCTTGCCCTCTCTACAGGCAAAGGATCAGATAGTCCACCATCCCAAAAAACACCGTCTTCTCTCTTCAGAGGCTCAATAAGCATGGGAAACGCCATGCTCGCATAAACAGCTTCTGCGAGACTTCCCTTATCAAAATAGTGTGCTTGCGCCGTATAAAAGTTCGTAGCAACCGATTCAAATGGTATCTCCAAATCATCAAAATCAGAAGACTCAAGAAGAACATTTAACTTATCAACTACTTTCCTACTATCAAGAATACCCTTGTTTATGTTTAAAGACAAGAGGGAAGAAAAGTCCTTCCAATCAAAATTCAAAACTATATCTTCTACTTTCTTATAGTCTCCAAATCTACAAAAAAGTGCCCCTATAAGCGCCCCTATGCTTGATCCAACTACATAGTCAGGAGTAATATCGTTTTCTTGCAGAGTCTTAAGTACACCAATGTGCATAAAACCTTTACCTCCTCCTGATCCAAGGACCAGTCCCATCTTTTTTTCTTTATTCATTTTATAGGAAACCTTACAAAAAACTTAGACCCTCTCCCCTCTCCTTCTGACTCTGCCCATATCTTACCGTCATGCATCTCTACGAACTGACGGGCAATGTAGAGGCCAAGTCCGGAACCTTGCACC
>PWEN01000018.1 GCA_003553505.1 Candidatus Nealsoniibacteriota bacterium
ATCTCTTCTTATCTCATCTAGCAGCTGTTCCACAAAGCGGGATAAATCAAAAATTAAGGCCTGAAGAACATTCATCTCTCTCCATGCTCTTCTATCTCACTTTGCAAAAAAGAGCTATCATTCTTCCTCCAACTCGACCACTTCTGATGGAATCATGACTGGTTGTGTTAACACTGATTTACCACACTTTTGACAGCGGGATGGTGCCTCTCTAAAAAACTTCTCAGTCTCCCAATCACAATTCAGGCACAAGTACTTAGCCTTCTTTTTCTTATCGCTCTTCATCTCTTATTCCTCCTTCGTTCTTCGGTTTATTCACTTCTTGGGAGTGTTCTTCCTCCCAAAGTTCGATCGCTTCGATCAGAAGTTCCTCCATATTGTCGATCCCCGGATTCTTTTCCATCGCTTTCCCCAAGTAGGGCACGAACTCACCATCGATTCCTACTCTGAAGGTTTTTTCACGCATCTTTAAAACCTCTCATTTTTGATTCGTTCTCCTTTTCCCTTTATTTCTCGTCTCTTTCTCCTCCAACGCGAAGGACAGCGAGTGCCATCGCTTGGATAACTCCATTGCCGTGTTCGGCTAACCTTTCCAATCTTCTTCTGTTCTCTCTAGCGTATTTTTCGACTTTATCCATCTCTATCACCACTCTTGATTCCTTTCTTTTTAAGGAGGAGAAAAACACCCTCTCTTACATAGGAGTTGATCGAATTTCCGGTCATATTACTTAGTCCCTTTAGTTCCTCATGAACAGAAGGGGGTAAATTTATGCTGATCCGATTTTTCTTTGCCATTTGTTGTACACCACGTTAATTGCAATATAAACCAAGTGCACCTAAATTTTTTTATAACTGGAGAGTATCAGTTAAGTGAACTGGAGCCGTATTTTGAGCACAGAATATGCATTAGGGCTAAGTTCAAAAAAGTGAACTTGTAATCGAGGAGATATTATGAGGAACAAATCGAATTTGAATAACGTCTTGACGAATAGTTTGAAAATGAAACAGAGGAGATGGCAGATCTTGAGGAAAATTTCTGAAAATCCCACAATTGGATTGAGTAGGAGCACAATCCGTGACAGGTTTGAATTAAATAAAGGCAATTACCTTACAACTCTATTTGAAGATTTTGAGTCAAACGGGTTGATCAAAGTCGAAGAAAAGGAACCTCTGCAAGGAAAAGGTGAGGATGGAAAACGTAGAACTGGTAAAGTGGCAAAGATAACAGAAAAAGGCAAGATGGTGGTAGAATCGATCAAGGTCCTTAACGATAAAATAAATGAAGAGAGATGGTCGGAAATACCGATCGCTGAAGAGCATAGAGAGCGGTTAAAAGAATTGGTAGAAAAAAACGAAGGGGATTTAAACGAGATACAAAATTATATCAAGAAACAAGAGGCTCTTACAAAGGCTTATAAGACTAAAGAGCTTTTTGAGTTTGTAGATGATAATTTAAGTGCTCAAATATATAAAGATCCAAGTGAACTTGATAAAAAAGATAGAGAGAATTACCATGAGGCTCCAAATATTCAAGAAGCTTTTTTTGATATTTACTGCGACCTTTGGGAGGAAGCGATCGACAATTCAGATGTGGACTGGATCGAGGAGGATGATCGGATCGACAGATTGTGGAGAAGATTGTTAGGATTTAGAGATATGAAAAAAACTGATGAAAGGTCGAAGAATTTACTTAAAAAATTGCTATCTAAATATTACCTAGAAAGAGGGGCCTTTACGAGAAGGATCCCGAAAGAGCATCTAGAGAAAATTGTAGAAAGGTATATCGAGAGTGGTAAGAACCTGGAGGGAGACGCAACAAAGACGGTAGTCGACCTTTACCAAGAGCCGGAGGAAGATGTAGAGGAAAAGAGCAAGGACAAAGAGACATTGAAGGAAATAGAAACTTTCTCTGGAAAAAGATATGCATTTTGGAAAGATATCCTCGTCTCCATAAAGAACAAATCTGACCTGGGACATGTAAGATATCTGTTGGAGAAAACTCTCGATGAAGAGGACCTAAGTCGCGACACAATTCATAAGATAAAGAACACCTTAGTGGAGGAGCCTTACCTCGGAGTTAGACCAGAGAAGAGAACGGAGGAATAAAACGGTTCAATCCTCCAGTTCCTTTTTGATCTTTTTAAACTCCTCAAACAATTCTTTCTCTTCATCCATCAACTTCATCATCTCCTTAAATTCCTTCATCTCATCGAGTAACTCCAGTTTCTCTTGCGCAAGGTCTGGGAAATCACTGCTGAAGATGTCTCTATCCTCTTCTATCTGTTGGGTAGCTTCTACACTCAAAGCTTGACCACATCTATGACAGAAACTAGCCTCTCTAGGTACTGTTTTATCACAACGTGGACAATTATTGGGTATGAGCTTCGCTTCCTTAGTATTTTCTTCATCTTCAATGCCGTGCAATCTATCGTAGTCGGCGTCTATGTCACGACCAGAAAGGTGAGTGTAACGAGAAGGCACGTCACTCCCCTGAACCCAGCCGAACCATTCACACATTTGAGCTTCCGTAAATCTCGTAGCCATATAGGTGGCTCTAGAATGTCTGAAATTATGAGGATTTACAGGTTTATCTACGCTTGACCTTTCTC
>PWEN01000019.1 GCA_003553505.1 Candidatus Nealsoniibacteriota bacterium
AACGAATATACATTTGTTAAAATCAGACCATAGTGGGATTGAAATAGTCTTCTTTGAGTTCGGTTGCTCTCTCTTGGTTAAGTTAAAATCAGACCATAGTGGGATTGAAATGATAATAAGTATTTTTCTGTCGGGTCGTTGGATAATGTTAAAATCAGACCATAGTGGGATTGAAATACTCTAATTCATCTTCGGTTTGTAACTCGTCTTTGAGTTAAAATCAGACCATAGTGGGATTGAAATGAAGATAATATCGGAACATCTACATTTTCTATTATAGTTAAAATCAGACCATAGTGGGATTGAAATATAAGTATAGATGACGGCACAAACGAATATACATTTGTTAAAATCAGACCATAGTGGGATTGAAATAGTCTTCTTTGAGTTCGGTTGCTCTCTCTTGGTTAAGTTAAAATCAGACCATAGTGGGATTGAAATTAGATAAGACTCTACAGGACAGGTACTACTACACGCGTTAAAATCAGACCATAGTGGGATTGAAATAATAATGGTAAGTTAGATGCTCTCAAGGATGAATACGTTAAAATCAGACCATAGTGGGATTGAAATGTGATAGCTTCGACTACTCCTACCTCACCATAAGTGGTTAAAATCAGACCATAGTGGGATTGAAATTTAGATAAGCATCTGTTCCACAGTTAGGACATCCTTGTTAAAATCAGACCATAGTGGGATTGAAATTTTTCTTTCAGATAGTACAAAACTGTCTTTATGTGTGTTAAAATCAGACCATAGTGGGATTGAAATAATTGGGCGGTCTTAGTAGGTGGAAGGTCGTGGTCTGTTAAAATCAGACCATAGTGGGATTGAAATAAGGTACTTAAGAGTTCTCTAAATGCTGGATGGACCGTTAAAATCAGACCATAGTGGGATTGAAATGCAACGGTTATAATCAGTTCTTCGATATAACTGAGAGTTAAAATCAGACCATAGTGGGATTGAAATGAATTTTTTATGCGACCAGTCCGAAGATATGATTTGGTTAAAATCAGACCATAGTGGGATTGAAATCACCTTAAAGGAAGACAGATTTATGACCAACTCATAGTTAAAATCAGACCATAGTGGGATTGAAATTTGATACCCTTCAATTTTGATTATCGTCGCTTGTTCGTTAAAATCAGACCATAGTGGGATTGAAATCCTTCTTTGGATGGCTCGCGAACATGTCGAACAAAGGTTAAAATCAGACCATAGTGGGATTGAAATTTAGTTCACTCGCCTTCTCTATCTTAGGACTGCCTAGTTAAAATCAGACCATAGTGGGATTGAAATTTTGCTGGAAGTGGTACTACTGGTTGTGCTTGTGAGGTTAAAATCAGACCATAGTGGGATTGAAATAAGACTAGCATGTATGATAACCAAAATGTTAACGTGGTTAAAATCAGACCATAGTGGGATTGAAATTCTTGAGGGTCTAACCCCTGAGGATAAGACTGGCTAGTTAAAATCAGACCATAGTGGGATTGAAATCACAGTGAGAAGCTAAAAGACCATATAGATTTAATAGTTAAAATCAGACCATAGTGGGATTGAAATTCACGTATCCACATACTTTGCATTTATATGGCATAAGTTAAAATCAGACCATAGTGGGATTGAAATATGTATGGTATAAGATTATGTGGTGAAGAAAATGGGGTTAAAATCAGACCATAGTGGGATTGAAATCTCATTCATTGAGATAAACTATAAAAGGACACATGAGTTAAAATCAGACCATAGTGGGATTGAAATCAGGTTCACCCTCTGAGGACGATTGTCGGTACTGCTGTTAAAATCAGACCATAGTGGGATTGAAATCCTTCTCTATCTTTGTAATCATCCGTGATGGATATTGTTAAAATCAGACCATAGTGGGATTGAAATTAGACGTGGACGAGTACATGCTCACGCATGGAAAACGTTAAAATCAGACCATAGTGGGATTGAAATACGGTACGCTGGTCAAAGCAACGATTAAACAGTTCGGTTAAAATCAGACCATAGTGGGATTGAAATGACGATGAAAACGGCATAGAGACAGTGGAGCAGGAGGTTAAAATCAGACCATAGTGGGATTGAAATAAGATAATCACCACGTTAAGAGGCACTGTAGTAGAGGTTAAAATCAGACCATAGTGGGATTGAAATACAATCGTCCTTCGCTACAGAGGGTGAACCTCCTGGGTTAAAATCAGACCATAGTGGGATTGAAATACCAAAATGCTAAACAGATAAACGAGATACTCGTAAGTTAAAATCAGACCATAGTGGGATTGAAATTGAGTTACTGCCTTCGTGAACATCTGATATAGTGCGGTTAAAATCAGACCATAGTGGGATTGAAATTATCAACTATCTTTCTGCTTATCTGGTGACATATATGTTAAAATCAGACCATAGTGGGATTGAAATTATCAACGCCTACAACACCGTCGTAGGTCTTTACAGGTTAAAATCAGACCATAGTGGGATTGAAATATAACTGTTTGTGTTTGCTCACAATCACATTATCAGGTTAAAATCAGACCATAGTGGGATTGAAATTATTCTGCTGTCCTACCGATATACT
>PWEN01000069.1 GCA_003553505.1 Candidatus Nealsoniibacteriota bacterium
AAAACTGAAGGAGAGATACGATTTTGATTTCGAAGTTCTAGCCATCTCAGATGTGAAATTGGGTTCTATCTACAACGAAAAAGGTTTGGACCTAGGTAAAATTCTGGAACTGGTGGAAAACAACAAAAAGGTCTCGGAATATCCTGAAGGGGAAAAAGGTCTCGATTCTCTGGAAACTATAACAGAAACTGAAGCCGATACGATCATAGAAGTGACCTTTACTGATATGGAAACAGGAGGACCCGCTCTTGAACATGTCAGGACCGCTCTAGAAGAAGGAAAACACGTTGTGAGTACAAACAAAGGCCCTGTCGCTCAGGAAGTCAACAAACTTTTAGATCTAGCTGACAAAAACGAGGCTAAATACAAATTCGAAGGAACTGTCTTGAGCGGAACACCGGCGATCAACCTCGCATCGAAGAACCTTGCAGGATGCGACATCAACGAGATCAAGGGCATCGTTAACGGAACCACCAACTACATATTGAGTAAGATGGAAGAAGGTATGGGTTATGAGGAAGCTCTAGATAAAGCTCAAGAACTCGGTTATGCGGAAGCGGATCCTACAGGTGACGTAGAAGGTATAGATGCCCAGGGAAAAACATTGATCTTATCCAATACTCTGATGAACGCCGATATAGATCTTGAAGACGTGGATAGAGAAGGGATAACTGAGATAACTAAAGATGATATAGAAAAAGCGAAAGAAGAAGGAAAGAGATGGAAACTGATAGCTCATTCGGAGAGAACTGCGGATGGAGTCGATGCGAAAGTCAGTCCTGAAAAGATACCTTTAGATCATCCACTCGCAGGTGTGATGGGGCCGACCAACGCGTTGACTTTCTCAACTGATCATCTGGGAGACGTGACTATCGTTGGTCCTGGAGCTGGGAAAGAAGAGACAGGCTACGCTCTTCTCGTCGATCTACTCGCGATAAACGAAGAGATCAAGGATTGAAAGATATACTCTCATCTATCGGGCATGAACGCTCTCCTCCAGTCTTCTGGGGGCAGTATCGTTTCCTTTATAGATCTAGGAGTGAGCCACCTGAGCAGATGTGTCCAATAACCCGCTTTATCGTTGGTACCTGAAGCTCTACCTCCACCGAATGGCTGTCTTCCTACTACAGCGCCGGTCGGTTTATCGTTTATGTAGAAATTCCCGGCAGAATATCTAAGTTTTCTTTCAGCTAGATGTATGGCTTCGCTGTCCTTCGCGAATATGGAACCTGTTAATGCGTATGGAGAGGTACTATCACACAGTTCTAAAGTCTCCTCGAATTCATCATCCGGATAAACGTATATCGTAACTACAGGTCCAAAAATCTCTTCTTTCATCAACTTACTTTTCGGATCTTCAGTTTTGATCACTGTAGGCTCGATAAACCAACCCTTTTCGGAGTCGTATTCACCACCATGAAGTATCTCAAGATCTTCATCTTCCTTCGCATATTCTATATAACTGACTATCTTATCAAAGGCGCTTTCATCGATAACGGCACCCATATAGCTTTCCAAATCTTCAACAGGCCCTACTTCTATATCCGGGATCTCCCGGTCCAAGATCCCTTTCAATTCGTTCCACATGCTTTCAGGGCAGTACACTCTCGAAGAGGCCGAACACTTCTGACCTTGATAGCCGAAGGACCCTCTTATTATGTTTATAGCCGCGTTGTGAATATCTGCAGAATCGTGTATGAAGATGAAATCTTTACCGCCGGCTTCACCTACGATCCTCGGAAAGTTACGATAGCTCTCGATATTTGAGTAGATGACATCCCAGAGATAAGTAAGGGTTCTGTAACTTCCAGTGAAGTTCAGACCCGCAAGATCAGGATGTTCAGTAAGTAATTCCGATATCTCGCTTGGGAACGGTAAAAAATTTATCACGCCTTTTTTCAACCCAGCTTCCTGCCATATCTTCATTATATGGTAGTTGGAGAAGGAAACGTTAAGAGAAGGTTTCCAGATCACCGTATTGCCGACTATGGCAGGTGAAGAAGGAAGATTGCCCGCGATAGAGTAGAAGTTGAATGGCGTTATAGCTAAGATGAATCCCTCTAAAGGACGCCAATCTATCCTATTCATCTCTCCTTCTAACTGATCAGGCTGCTGCTCGTAGATGAATTTCATGTAGTAAGCGTTCAGCCTCCAAAAGTCGACCAATTCCGCGAGATCTATCTCAGCTTCGTATGGATTCTTGGATTGGTTCATCATTATCGCAGCGATGTTCTCTATCCTTCTTGGACCTGCAAGTAGATCAGCCGCTTTCCTGAAAACTGCCGCGCGATGATACCAGTTTATCTGCGACCAGCCCTCGTGAGCCCCTTTAGCTGCTTGAACCGCGATATCTATCTCGTCTTCCCTCGCAAGATGTACTTCAGCTAGAACATCATCGTGATCTTGTGGAGAAACAATCTTCTCTGTTTTATCAGTCTTTATCTCTTTTCCATCTACGACGAGAGGGATCTCGATCGTTTCGTCTTTCATCCTCTCCAATTCTTTTTTAAGATATTCCCTTTCCTCAGTATCCGGAGAATACCTTCTGATTTTTTCCATCT
>PWEN01000034.1 GCA_003553505.1 Candidatus Nealsoniibacteriota bacterium
ACCACCTTGCTCTTTGTTCACGATCGTATTTTATGGGGCTTGGCATACGCATATTTTTATTAGTTAACACCTGTTACCCTTCAGTATATCAAGTGTCACCCCATGGTGTTAACTATACACTTTCTTGTGATTTTTCGTTATTTGTTTATAATGAAGAAATTAAAAGTAATAACATAAAAAATATGAGAAAATTCAAAGCCGCAGTAGTGTCTCTTGCTCTACTTCTTACACCCTTCCTAATACTTGCGGAAGAGGATGAGTTTGTCGAGGTTCATATAGGAGGAGCAAACGAAAAAGCAACAGGGGTTGATTGCTTCGATCACTATGAGTTCGGAAGTATTGGAATGGATATGTCTTCTGATAAGTCCGATTATAAAGCGGGTGATACGGTCTCTTTTGAGGGAAGACTTAAGAACAACAACAGCTATCCTGTGACGGGAGGTGGTCTTCATGTGCAGATATTCAGGAGCAATGATGATTACCAGAAAAAAGCGGGGAGTGATATGATAGAAGAGTTTTTTGCGGAAGAAGATATAGCAATTGCGGCAAACTCCTCTGGTCGAACAAGTTTTGAGTGGCAAATTCCAGAAGCGATATCGGGCGGTGATTACTTTGCCGCTGTTGATTTTGTGGTTGATAGATCGTTAAATCTTACGGGAGCACCTATACTAGAGGGTGTTCATGGTGAATTGGTGCATTTTACGGTAGAAAGCGATGAAGCAGGAGACGTAATTTTCAATAAAGAGAGAGTAACTGTGAACGGAGAGCAGTTTCTTTCAAGGGATTTTGTTCCCAAGATAGAAGAAGGAGAAAGAGTTTCTATAGATTATGTATCCAAAAACTTAAGTGAGGATCATCAGTCTGTAACGATAAATGAAAGGCTGTACTACTGGGATAATCTAAAAGAGGAGAATCTCTTAAAAGAAAACAGTCATAATCTTGCTGTTGGGCCTCGCTCAGAGTCAAGCAGGAGTGTTGATCTGGGAGATCTTGATCCGGGAACTTACCTTTTGGAACTTTCTACAGAAAGCGATAGTGGCGTTCCCGCAAAGATGAATATACGGTTCTCTGTAGAAGGGGCTCCTCTTCCTTCGAGGATAAACTTTTACTCTCTGGAGAACTTTCCTCTTCAAGCCGGAGAAACGGGATATGCCTTTGTTTGTTTTCACTCTGTTGCTGATAAGGTGACCGGAGAGCAAGAGGTGCTATTAGAGCTTACCGATAGCGAGGGAAACATCATAAAAGAGATTGACTACAAAGGAGAGATATCTCCTGGCATGATGGCGATAAGAGAAGAGTTTACTGCTGATAAGGACTATAACGACTTAAGCTTAAGTGCTACCGTTTACAACGAAGAAGGCGAAGTAATTGATTCATCTACTCTTAATTATGCACCGGAAAACTTTGGCGCGGCTACCTCTGTTTCTGTAGAGATGGAAGAGGATGAGCTTGTTATTTCTGCTCTTGATATGTTTGACAATCCTGTAGAGGCGGAGATGGCGATAGAAGTGAAAGACAGAGAAGGGGAAACGGTCTTTTTTGAGCCTTCTTTTTCTGGAGAAGAGTTTAGAAAAGATATTGGCATTGATAAGGAGAAAAGTTATGAGGTGACAGTGCTTACATCGGAAGAAGGACTAAAAGAAAGTGGCCATGTTGGAGCCGTTCCTATAATGGAAGAAAAAGACGATCTTATTATGATCGGAGCAGCAATATTTGGCCTGCTTGTCATATTAGTCATTATATTTGTAGTAGTGTATAAAAAGAGATCAAAAATATGAACAAAAAAATATTATTATTAACAATTGCCATGCTCTTCTTTGGCTTCTGGGGACTTTCCGAAGCAAGTGTGGGGGTTGATACAAGAAATCCCGGCAAGATGCACAGCAACCAGCTTTTTAACAGAACTGCTGTTTGTGACAATATTAGATTCCCCAGTTCTGTTTCTTGTGATACGATTTATCAGTCGGCAATGGAAAACGGTGAAAGACAGTACGCAAGACATCTCTCTTTTAGTGTTGACTACTCTGTTAGCACGAGTTATGGAGCAAGTTTTGTAGAGGGGTTTACGAATAACTCCATATCTTCTGACCTCAAAAAGGGAAACATAGTGAGGTTTAGCTCGCTTAGTGATCCGGAGGGAGAGTGGTATTTTGCAGGATCCTACTTTGACACTCCTCCTATTGAGTGGAGAAGTGACTCTAGGTCTGATTATGAAAACATGGAACCTATAAATGAGACTTCGAGTCACAGCGTAAAGGCTGCTGACATAATAAATGTTGCTGATGCAGGAGGATGGACAAACGTTTTTGAGCCGGAGCTTGGCATTGCCGCTACTGATCCTATGGAGAACAACAAGATAACTTTTCAGGGTGATGACAAGTTTGAGACCTTTACGATGAAGGGTGATCACTACGCTATCGCAGAAAGCGAAGGCATTGGTCATCTGGAGGGTGCTGTGGATGACACGCATGCTTATGCAACGATTGATAACCTCTGGTTTGACGAAGGGGTTCTTTCCGGCTCTAGCACAGAAGAGGACTTTTCTATATCGGAAAATGTTCACGCTATTCCGGAGATCGATGCTGGAGATGACAAGTTTGTTGCCATGGGTGGCAGCACCACCATTGATGCGGAAGGATATCACCCGGATGGGGAAGACCTCTACTATCTTTGGGAGTGTGAAGAAGGTTCTCTTGAGGATGACGAGGCAGAGAAACCGACATACAATGCTCCCATGACTGAAGGAGACTATGAGTGCAGAGTTGTTGTTTATGATGACAATAACAAAGGTGCGACCGACACTGTTACTATGCATGTAGTGGAGAGCAATCCTCCTCACTCTCCTGAGAATCTTGACTATAGCATAGAGAATGTAAACGACTGTAGTGGTGCGGGAAGCACGCCTACGCTTTCGTTTGATTACAGTGATCCTGACGGAGATGACATGGAGAAAGTAGAGATATCATTTGATGGTCCGGAGTATGAAACAAAAACTTTCAATGAATCGGCGAGTTCCGGTGATAGGGTTGATGTAGAGCTTTCGCCTGACTGGAGTGGGGCAGAGGAATGGGGAGAAAAAGTTGAGTGGATCGTAAAAGTGAAAAACGATATGGGTTTTTGGTCAGACTCTTCAAGTAGCACTCTTACAAACAGAGACAAGCCGGAGCCGGAGTTGACCTTGACCGGTGTAGAGTTCAAGGATGATCTCCAGTGCAGAGGGCCACACTCTGTACCGACCTTCCTCTGGGAGTATTCTCACCCTGACAGGTGTTCTGCGGAGTATAGGATTATGATCGATCACGGAGGAGTTCTTGAAGGTTCTGTTGATCATGGAGATGTAATGGAGAATACTCTTTCTCCCAATGATTGGGAAGGAGATGATGAGTGGGGAGAAAGTGTGAACTATAATTTGGAGGTGGAGGATGAGTACGGGTTTACTGATAATAGTCAGAGTAACTTCAATAATCTTGTGAGACCTTATCCTCAACCCGCTCTCTCTTGGACGCCACAAGAAATTCACGCAAAAGACCTTGTTGAGTTTACCGGAGAAGATGAGTCTGGATGGAAACAAGAAATTGAGAGGAGATTCTTTTTCGAGTTCACGGAAAATTCTGATCCGGAAAGTGATACTATTACCACGACTGATACCGAGGCTGTTTCCGAGGTAGAGTTTGGAACGGATGATGTCGGTAAAGAGATAAATGTAAAATTAAGAATTACCGATACAGAGCTTGGCAATAGCTGCAAGATAGGAGATGATGATGGAGATATAGGAGAAATCCTTCATCCTCTTCCTGAGTATCACGAATAAAAAGCTAGGAAGTTGTGCTTTCAATGGAGCGTGTTTACTGCACGCTCCTTTGCATTTTTGAAAAAATTATTTAAAATAAAGTAAAGATTATCAATAAGCTTATGGACAACACTTTGAAGATTATAATTATAGTGCTGATAATTCTCCTAATTGGAGGATTAGCGTGGCTCTTTGTGGGTTTTATGGAAGAGGAAGACCTTCCGGAGGAAGATTTAGAAAAAGAGGAGATATATAGTTTTAGTGGTGTGGTTTCTTCTACAGAAAATGGCTCTTTTGTTGTGGTGTTAGAAGAGGAGGAGAGGGAGTTAGTTATTGACCCATCTGATGATACTCGCATTTTTCGCTCTGATGTTCCCGAAGAGAGAGATTCTGTATTTACAATGGAAACGATAGATGTAGATGTTGATGACATAAAAGAAGGTGACCGTGTTTTCATAAAAAGCAAAGTAAATGTCTTTGGACTGGAAGAGTTGGAAGACATTGACTATATAGAAGTCATTTAAATGAGGTTATTAAAGACAATAAAAGCAACCCCCTTAATCTTGTTTTTTGCTTTTTGTGTTGTTTTTGCAGGTGGTAGTATTACGGGAGAAGTGTCTGTGGACAAGACAGAGGTTGGTATGGGAGAGGATTTTGAGATAGAGGTAGAAGGAGAGGACGAGAATGATGCGCAAATAGACTACATTTGCTATAAAGAAGAAGATGAAGAGGACTGGACTTGTTATGATGACTGTGATAGCAGTGAGTGCAGCTACTCTTTTGAGAGGTCAGAAGACTCTTCTGGTGAGAAAAGATATCACGGAAGAGTTGTTAATGTAGAGGGTGATATTGGACTTACCGAATTTAGCGAATCGGTTACTGTTTTTGAGCCTACCGGAGAGATATCTCTAGATGAGATGGAAGTGGGCACAGGAGACAGTTTTAATATAGATGTTCACGGAGAAGATCTTATTGATATAAGTCATGTATGTTACAGGGAAGAAGATGAAGAGGACTGGACTTGTTATGATGACTGTGATAGCAGTGAGTGCAGCTACTCTTTTGAGAGGTCGGAAGACTCTCCTGATACCTATAACTATTATGGAGTGATCGTTAACGAAGAGGGTTTTAGTGGATTTACTGATCCGGAAAGTGCGCAGATTGATGTGGTCTCAGAGCCATCCGTGGAGACGTTTTCCGTTGTTGATCGTGCAGAAGAAAGCGTTACTCTCAAGGGCTATGTTTCCGGATTTGGTGGATCGGATTCCGTGGAAGCGGGTTTTCAGTACAAAGAGAAAGAAGAAGGAGAATATACAAAAGAGAGTGAGACCGTTCTTGTTCATGACGAGCAGGAATACTTTGAGATTTCTCTTGAAGGTCTTGTTCCGGGGGAGGTTTACTCTTTTAGGGCATTTGCTTCTAATGTTGCGGGAAGAGAGTATGGAATGGAGATGCTTACAACAGAGCTTATAAAAAATGGTTATTTTCAAACGGGCAACATAGATGGGTGGGACCATACTGAGCGTGGAAACCACAAGGTGGTAGAAGAAGAGGGAAATTATTATGGAGAATTTGGCTTTAAGGATGAGAAGGGGAGTGGTGCAAGCAAGTTTTATCAGGTTGTTTCTATTCCCGAGAACGCTTCCGATATTCGTTTTTCTGCAGAGTATAAGTATTACACCTATGATTATGATGAATATGATGAGTTTAGGATACGTGTAAACGATGAGGATTTTGACGTCTTGGAAGTCATTGAGAGACTGAGGTGTCCATCAACCATTCCTCGAGCATGGAGCTCTTGTTTTCAGAGAGAAACGAGGGTTGACTTTGGTCCTGAAACCGTTTCAGCCGATCTTAGTGATTATGCCGGAGAAACGGTTATACTGTCTCTTGGCAACTGGAGAGATGATGATAAAAGAAGATCATGGGGAAAGATAACAGACGTCACCATGACTTATACTCCTGCACTTTCTCCTTCCGTTGAGACAGAGCCTGTTGACTACACCGATACGGGAAGTGCTCTCCTTGGTGGTGATCTCACCGATATGGGACAGTCTGATGTGGTTGACACGTGGTTTGTGTGGGACGACACTTCTCATGGAAATATTAATATGTACGAGAACAGAACAGAAGAGAGTTCTGTCTCAGAGAAAGGAGTGTTCAATGATCTCCTTGGAAACCTTGAGTCTGATACAACTTACTATTTTAGGGCGGTAGCGGAAACAAATGGTGGTCTTGATTTTGGAAATGAGAAGACATTTGAAACAACGTACTCTGCTTCTGGGGGCTGGCGTCTACCGGACTATCATAATGATGTAAGTAACATGTGGCGGGACGAGCAGGACGCTTATGATTGGGACACCGCTACTCGTGCGGGAAACTCTGGTGGGGCTGGAGGAACAGGGCCCCGTGGGTATTTGGAGTTTCATTTAAATCAGCCCTTGCTTTCAAACAAGATAAGGGTTAGTGGAACAGGAGAAGGATCTCCTTCCGGATCTTTGGCGGAGATCGATATTCGTTATGCGGGTGACACGCAGTGGACAAGAATATTTGAAAATGAAAGACTTCCTCGCAATCATCAATATGTAGAGGTGAGCTTTGATGAAGACCCGGTTGAAGCGGCAAGGTTCAGGTTTGATTATGAGGTCAGTGGATGGAACAGCACAATAGGAGAGTTTCAGTTCTACGAGGTTCCCGATGAGCCGATAACTCCTCCTACTGCAGAAACGCTCGAAGCGGAAAGAGTAGAGGAAGAGTATGCTACTGTAAAAGGTAGAGTACTTGATGACGGAAGGGATCCTGTTGATGCAAGATTTAAGTACTGGAACAAGGACAACCCTGAGGATGTTATGTATACGGAGTGGGACGAGGGAATCACTGGCGATGTTGTCGGATGGGCTACAGGAGAAGTTTTTGGTCAACGGATAACTGGACTTGAAGAAGGAGAAGAGTACAGTTTTCGCGCACAGCTACGAAACAGCGCCACAGAGGACGGCGATCCGGTAGAAGGAGGAGAGAAGAGCTTTGTTGCCCGCATTGCTGACAGGGGATGGGTTTCTCCGGCAGAGTCTTGCGGAACGTGGGATCAGGAGTATGAGTATTATGCTTACGATACTATCGAAGATACTCTTGCTGCTGTAACGCGTCAGTATGGATCTCCCCAATGGGGTCCGCGCATCGAATTTACTCGTGAGCCAATATTTTCCGATAAAATAAGATTTAGGTTGCCGGATGCTACATATCAGGGTTCTCCCATCATAACAAGTGCGGAAGTAAGAATAAACGTAGAAGGCAATATCTATACTGTTTTTAGTGGTTCTGGGTTTAATAGGGGAGATTGGACGGAAGTTGATATATCTTCTTATACTTTTTCGGGAAACAATCCTTTGCGGGTGAAGGGGGCTGATATGAGATTAGAGATGTATAGCAACGGCTACTTTCCTTACGAACTTGATGAGTTTGATTTCCATAAGCTCTCTGATTTTCCGGAAGTGGAAACGGTTCACGGCTCTTCAGAGCTAAAGGATGATGGTGAAATAGAAGTTGATTTTGCCGGTGAGCTTATTTGCAGAGGAGGAGCGGATGAGGTTGATGTTTGGATGGAGTGGAGAAAAGAGGGGGAGAGCTATGCTACCGGAGGAAGTACGGAAAGAAAGACGTTATCGGAAGCCGATGAGTTTTTTGAGACAGTTAAGGGAGAGTTTGAAACGGATACAACATATTACTACAGAGCAGTGGCGGAGAACGAGACAGGCATCTCTTATGGTGATGATGATGACTACTTTTTGACTGATGGATGTACTCCGGGGGACACCTATGATTGTGTGTCTTATCCCGATGATTGGGAGAGTGGTCCGAAGTGTACTTATGCTATTACTTGTTCTGAAGATGGTGAGTGGGCGGATCGTTGCGAAGTGCGAGAGTGTGCAACAGATTTTGACTGTATGAGCTGTGAGGAGTATCTTGAAGAACAGGAGGGGCTTGAAATAGAAGGAGATCCCGTTTGTACAGATGAGTGTTACTGTGACTATAGTAATTGTGAATATGTTTCCGACATTGAGATAGGGGACCTAGAAGAAGAGATGAACTACTGTGCGCGCACAGAAGGAAGTGGGACAGTGGGGGAGTGGGAAGTAGGCGGAGAAACAGTTCATGACTTAAGCATGCAGCTCAGGTTTAGTTTTGACTATGAGGAAGGTACAGGAGATCCCGACCGTTTTTATATAGAGATAGAAGATGAAGATGGAAATGTATTTTCTGATGATAGAGGCATATTTACAGAGGGCACACAGACCTACCATCTTACTCCCGGAAACTTGGATTGGCCTGATGGAAGCAATAGAATAGAAGGTGGCAAGGAGTATACTTGGAGGGTGAGAGTTGATGATTCGGAGTGGGAAGAAAGTTCTTTTGTCGTAGACTCAACTCCTTGGCCTTTTGCTTATTTTTCTCGTGACCCGGAAGGTGATATCTTTACGGAAGAAGAGGTGTATTTTGAGTCTCACTCGGAGGTTTATGAAGGAAGTTCTTCTCTTTTTTTGACTTTTTCAGGAGGAGACCCTTCGACTTCTGATGAAGATGATGTTGTTGTTTCCTTTGATGACCCTGTGGAGGCAGAAGTAGAGTTGGAAGTAGAGGACGGACTTGGAAGGAGTTGTGATGTTTCCGAAATGATCAGCGTGGATCACGCTCCTCCTCACTGGAAAGAGATCCCTCTTAGATAATATGATGGACATTTACTTTTCAATAGCTGTTTTTCTTATTGGCCTCGGTGTGGGGTCTTTTTTGAATTACTCCATAGAAAAACTTGAAAAGAGAGACTCTTTTGAGTCAAGTGAAAAATATCCTGTCGTGCACATTGCTACTGCGCTTGTTTTTCTTTTCAGTTTTCTGCACTACTTTCCTTTTACGGGATTTATGGGAGTTTTGGAATTTATTTTTACCCTTATTATTCTCTCTTTTCTTGTCTTTTTATTCTTTTATGACTTAAGACACTTCATAATTCCCAATGAAATTATTTATCCCGCTATATTTATAACAGTAGCTTATCTCGCGGTGGTTGGTTATTTTGAAGGTCTTTCTTTTGTTCTTGGAAACGTTATTTCTGCAGTGGGAGCGTTTCTCTTCTTTCTTTTTATATACTACATCACCAAGCAAAAAGGAATGGGCTTTGGTGACGTGCGCTACTCTTTCTTTATGGGTCTTTTCCTGGGGTTTCCCGGCATACTGGTAGGTCTGTTTTTTTCTTTTCTTATTGGTGCTATAATCGGATCAGGACTTATTATTTGTGGTAAAAAGGGAAGAAAGAGCGAGGTTCCGTTTGGACCGTTTCTTATCACGGGAACACTTTTGGCTTGGTTTTATGGAGAGGAGATCATGAGTCTCTATTTGAATTTTTATGTATAAAAAAGACGGATTCACAATAATAGAATTACTTGTTGTGATAGCAGTGATTGGTGTAGTTGCTACTTTCTCTTTTGCAAGTTACTCTTCTATAGAGGATGAGTTAAGCCTTGAAAGAGAGATGGGGGAGATATTGGGAACAGTGAACACCGCAAGGGACTATGCCATAGCGTCTTGG
Organism: Candidatus Nealsoniibacteriota bacterium; assembly: GCA_003553505.1. Lineage (GTDB taxonomy): Bacteria > Patescibacteriota > Minisyncoccia > Minisyncoccales > PWPS01 > T1SED10-78. The sequence goes on from PWEN01000034.1 coordinate 9,372, forward strand.
TACCCGAAAGAGGGATTCTTGGAAGATTATCTGGAAGATGAAGACAACGCTTTTCATGGGGGTTATGGTGTTGCTTTTGATGTTGACAGTAGTACCTATAAGCTTTTTGCAGACTTGGAAGACGAGGAAGGGGGGAGCATAGATGATGTAGAAATTATAGAGACCTTTGAGATGGAGGAGGTGATGAGCGTGGAGAGCGTTGATATTGATGGAAGTGCAGAGGACCGCCTTTATGTTGTTTTTCGTCCTCCAGATTTGCTTGTCTTTTTTAATGGAGAAGATGCCATAGAAAACGACTCTGAAGCTGTTATTACTTTTTCTTATGGTGGTTTGGATTATACAAGAGAAATATCAATAAATCCTTATGGAGTGTCAGAATACAAAAAATAATAGAGGATTTATCTTTATAGAGTTGATGACTGTAATTGCCATTATAAGTGTGGGAATGGTTGCCGCTATGGCTATGATAGACAGAACAAAAGCAGAGGTAAACATTGTAAGAGAAAGATTTGCAGCAACTTACTTGGGACAAGAAGGAATAGAGATCGTAAGAAATATAAGGGATGCAAATTGGATGGAAGATGGAGCGTGCTGGCTTGACGGACTGCACCTTGAAGGGGAAGAGTACGGAACAACGCTTATTTCCAAGGCCAGTTATGATGAGTTGGACTCTTTGGAAGAGCTTTACATTGGCACCGGAGATGACATTGAGGATTATTATGATGATACGCGCTTATATATTGATAACGATGATCGTTATCACCATGATGGAGGAGGAGAGTTTGGAGGTTTTTCACGCGTTATAGAGGTAAGCTTGGAGAGAGATGAAGATAAAGACGAAGACTACTTAGAGGTTGATGTTTATGTGCAGTGGAGTGGCGGAGAAGTTCATATTAGTAAAGTTTTATACAACTGGCTAAGCATAAGAAGTGATTGTAACGATGGCTAAAAGAAACGAAAAAGGAGTTTCACTTATAGAGTTATTGGCAGGAATGGCGATATTTTCCATACTTGTTGTTGTTCTTACCGGGATCTTTGTTGGCTCTATAAGAAATCAGGTGAACGTTCTTGAAAGCCAAAAATTAATAGGGGAGATAAGATATGTTTTGGAGAATGTAAGTCGCGTCGGTATGCTTGCCAGAACGGATACGGGAGGCACTTGTCTTAGTGAGTCCGAAAAATCTTATGAGTTTATTGGTGATGAATTTTCTTTCATTGATGACAGAGAAAGGTGTAACGTCTACTCTGTGGATGATGGTGTGATATATAGAAAACTTATAGAAGACAGAGGGTCGGGGGCTGAAATAGAGCGACGCCTGACATCTCCGGAGGTAAGTGTTGAAAGGTTTGATGTGGAGATCATTGATGGGGGAGAACAAGAAAAGGTTATGCTTTTGATTGAGATGAAGACAGAAGGGGTATCAGCACATGCTCAAACAACTTTTTCTAAAAGAACACTAAGATGAACAACAAAGAACAAAAAGGAGCAATCATGATAGGCCTTGTGGTCATTGTGATGTCAATTGTTTTAATGATAGGAGTGGGAATAAGCACGATACACCTTAGAAGTTTAAGGGCGGTGGAGACGACAGAGGAGTCCATAAGAGCTCTTTATGCTGCGGATAGTGGCTTGGAGGCCACACTTCTTTATGTTTATGGAGATGCTGGATCCCCCACTCCTCAAGACAAGACAGAGATGCACAACAACGCCTTTTATTATACGGAATCAAAAGATTCTGATCATGATGAATGTGATGCCGAGTTTTATTGCGTGGATAGTTTTGGTCAGTATGAGGACATCAGAAGAGCTCTTGGAGTAGAGTACTGATTGACAATATTTAAATATTGTGATATAAAAAAACAGGACACTAAAAAATAAAAATATATATACAGAAAAAAAAGGGGGGTGTGTCATGAGACTTGCCGCGATAACGATGATAATGATGATGGCAGTGATGGTAGGTTGTGGGCACTATCAGGGTGAGTGGAAGATAGGGGAAAAGCCCCATTTCCGCTTTAGAGAAAGCGTCCTTGTAGTAAACAACCTCAAATACGAAGTTGTTGTCATCTATCGTTCCTCTTGGGGAGAGGAGCGCAGGGAACGCTTTTCTCCCGGTCAAGAAGGAATGTTGACTGGACTAAGAGAGGATGAGTACCTTACAGCACAGGTGCTTAAAAATGGCTCCGTAATTGGGACTGCTACAAAGCAAGTGAGTAGTCCCCGTGGCGAAGGACCTGATCACTGGCGTATAACAAGGTACAGGTCGCTTCGTTAAGCTCTTTAAGGGTCTTCTTGGAAGACCCTTTTTATTTAGAATGTCATTCCCATTTGGTATATGGGGAGAATAATTGATGCGACAAGTCCTCCCACAAGCGCTCCTAATACTATTATCATTGCAGGCTCTATCATGCTAACATATTTATCAAGACTTTCTTCTATTTGTTTTTTGTATATTTTTATAACACTTTGCAGTGTTTGACTTACCTTACCGGTTCTCTCTCCAACAGCGATCATTTGTATAACCATGTAAGGAAAGTAGTCGGAGTGGCTTTTAAGCAGTACACTGATCTGTTCTCCTTTTTCAACACCTTCTTTTACCTCGTCTAGTATGTCTCTATACACTTTGTTTCCTATTACGTTCCTTGTTACTTCCAATGACTCTATTACGGAAACTCCTCCCGCAAAAAGAGTAGAGAAGTTTTGCGCAAAGCGGTAAAGATATAGTTTTTTGAAAAAATCTCCCAGCACGGGCAATCTCAGCATCATTCTGTCTTTTATATCTTTCCCTTGCTTGGTGGTGAAAAATTTTGCAACAATCGTAGCGACAAGAAAGATACCGAGAAGTATGTACCATCCTTGGTAGCGTATAGTGTCAGAAATAGCAATCGCTATCTGGGTTATGAGTGGCAACTCTCCCATCTCTTCGATTATCTCTATCATTTCCGGCATCACTGTTATAAACAAGAAAAGAAGAACTATTGTGAACACGGAAAGTATGACGAGAGGGTATGTCATTGCTCCCGTTAACTTTTTTTTAAGCTCATGATTTGATCTCTCGTGCTCTGCAAGATAAGAGAAGCTTTTGTCCAGTCCTCCCACTGTTTCTCCTGCCCTTATGATATTTATGTAAAAATCGGAGAATATATCAGAGTGCTTTTCAAGAGATTTGGAAAGATTGTCTCCTTTTTCTATATTGTGTGATATATCAAGCAACTTTTCTCTGAATTTGTTGCTGGAAACCTGACTTGATACCATTCTCAGAGACTCTGTTACCGATATTCCGCTTCCCAACATTACGGACATCTGTTCCGGGAAAAGTATAAGCTCTTCTTTCGGTATTCTTTCAAGTATGGCTATATCTTTTTCCCAGAAAGGAATCTTCTTCTCTTCTACAGAGATTATATAGAAACCTTCCTCTTGAAGGAGCATTATAGCGGACTCTTTGCTGGAGGCGTCCACTTCTCCTTCTTTTAGTGATCCGTGTTTATCTTTTGCCTTATATTCAAACTTCATTAGTCGGTTTCTTTTGTTGCTTTGAGGACCTCTTCTACGGTGGTCAAGCCTTCAAATGACTTATATATGCCGTCTTGCCTCATGCTTATCATCCCGGACTGATAAGCGGCTTTCTCAATAACATCTCTGTCTGCGTTTTCCAGTATCGCTTTCTTTAATTTCTCATCCATCTTCATTACTTCAAAAATTCCCACTCTTCCCCTGAATCCTTCACTGCCGCACTTGTTGCATCCTCCGGGTTTATGTGTTTTCATTGATTTAGGTGCAGACAAAGAAGGGTTTTCACTTATTTCGTTTTTTATAAGGGTTTCCATGTCTGCCTCTGGCGTTACTTTCTCTTTACACTCCTGGCATAGTTTTGGTACAAGTCTTTGAGCTATTACGGAGTTTAGCGCAGGAGAGATAAGAAAAGGTCTTACTCCCATATCCAGAAGCCTTGGTATTGCTCCCACGGCGGAGTTTGTGTGGAGAGTGGAGAGTACTATATGTCCCGTTAGTGCCGCGTGAATCGCAAGTTCTGCCGTTTCTTCGTCCCTTATCTCTCCCACCATTATTACATCGGGGTCTTGCCTTAGTATCTGCCTTAATCCGCTTGCAAAAGTATATCCTATATCAGGCTTTGTTTGTGACTGATTAACACCCTCCATGTAGTATTCTACCGGATCTTCGAGAGTAACTATATTTACTTCTTCTTCATTTAACTCTTTAAGGATAGAGTAGAGAGTAGTGGTCTTACCTGATCCTGTTGGTCCGGTAACCAGTATAAGTCCGTTAGGCTCTTGTGTTGATTTTTGAGCCAGCTCAAGATTGTTTCCCGAAAGACCGAGATCTTCCATCTCCATAAGTGCTTTTTCGGAGTCAAGAACCCTTATTACCACTTTTTCTCCTTGTGTGGTTGGCAGGGTGGAGACACGAAAGTCGATATTTTTATTTTCTACTTCTGTGGAGAATCTTCCGTCTTGTGAAAGCCTCCTTTCATCTATTCTTAAGTTAGACAGTATCTTTATTCTTGCCACTATCGCTTGGTGTATCTTCATGGGAAGAAAAAGGGAAGAGTATAGTTTACCGGAAACACGGAAGCGCACTTTTAGTTGTTCTTTACTTGGCTCTATGTGTATGTCGGAAGCTTCTCCTTCAACCGCTTGTTTCATGATCACTCCCACCATTCTTATTATCGGCGCTTCTTCCGCAAGTTCTCGAAACTCTCTCTCTGTTTCAGATACTTCTTCCTTCTCTTCTTCTGTGTCTTCTTCTTTTTCTATCTTTTGCATTGCAGAACCAACCTCTTCCTCCAGTGTTTGATACTGCCTTAAAAGTTTATTGAAATCACTTATTTTTATAAGGTATATCTTGTATTCGAATTTGTTCCTGTAAGCTAGAAAGTCAAGAGCCTCTTTTGTTTTCAAGTTTTCCGGATAAACCATTCCTACTTCTATCTTTTCTCCCTCTTTTCCTATGGGAATCATGTTATAGGACTTGGCCGTTTCTCTCGGTATGCATTTTATGGTTGCATCAGAAACACTGTCCATGTTTATATCATCTTTCAGTGGCACATCTATTGCTCTACTTTTAATCGAGAAAAGATCATCTTCTGAAAGAATACCTTCTTCTATTATCATCTCTTCTACTTCCTTGTACTCGCTCTTTGCTTGCGCATTTAAAGAAAGAGCCTTTTCTTTGTCGATGACTCCTTCTTCTTCTAGTTTCTTCAGTATCATGTTTGACATATTTAGTAGATGTTAAAAGGGTTTTCTCTTCCTGATCTGTCAAGTTCAATTGGCCCTATTCTGTTAAATGATTCTAGCTTCTCAAATAAGGGGCTATCTAAGAACTTATAGTTTTCTTCCGGAATATGTCTTTCTCTTACCATTGTTTCATCTTGTGGGGCAGAGTATATCTGCCACAGTGAAAAGGCAGCTGTTATAATAACAAGCACTATTAGTATTTTTATTAATTTACTTTGTAGCATTATTCTGTGTAATAATAAGCGCTTAGGTTCACACTAAAAAGGTTAAGCCACTCGTCTTCTTCTATTTGAATGCTATTAACTTGAAATATTCTTTCGTTCTCTTCTATCTTGGACAGAAGGTCTCTAAAAGAAGGGTAGCTACCCTTAACAGTAAAATTAAAGTTTATTTTATCGAAGAAAACTGTTGTGTCATCTTCTTCTATTTGAAAGTTTGCCAAGTTTACTATGATCATATCATTTTCTCTTGCCATATTTTCAATATGAGAAAGGATGGCTGGCACTTCAGGATTATCGGGAAGAGTCACAGCAGTCTTTCCTATTTTGTCGAGATAGTCACTTCTTGTTCTGCTTAGATCGTGCATTTTTTCTATATACTCTTTTTTGTTTTCGACTACTCTTTCTTGGTATTCAATATCTTCCTTTACTTCAAATATCTCCTTTGCCGAGGGAAAGGTAAGACCTCCCATTATTATAAGGGAAAGAGCAAAAAGTATAATGCAGATTCCTTTTATCATTTCTATTTTATCCCGAGAATCCTCGGATTAAGTTTTAATCTGATATGAAAATCTACTTCTCCGTAGAACGGTAACTCTCTTTCTGCAATATCTTCCTCTGTAATGTCTCCATCTTCTGTTGTGGAATACAAAACATTTACTTTTTCTATCATGTTCTCTGAAGAAAGATGTACACTTTCTTCATCAAGCGTCTCTTTTGTTATATCCTGCAGAGTGGTGATTTTCACAGGATAATCAAGCAGATCAGAGATGTCTTCTTCTACACTTTCCAACTCAATCTCTTCTTCTCTAATAGTTTCTCCCTCTGGAGAGGCAAATTTGGCGATCAGCCTTCCGTTGTCACCGGAAAATCTTATAAAGTGTTTGTCCAGATCATCTCCCAGCTCGGTTATTTTTATGTTCATTACTCCACTTATATCTCCCTCCGTAAGAAGTCCTTTTTCTCTCATAACTTCTACTTGTTGCCCGAATGACCTGAAATTGTGCGCCACCCCTTCAAGAGAAGCTCTTTTTTCTTCAGTGTTGAGTTCGAGTCTTGAGAAGTAAACATTGGGATGTGTTACTGCTTCGAGCACATTAAAGAAGTTCTCACTTATCGCTCTTTCATTTATTAGCCGCTCCATAAAGCTTATTTTCTGATAGTCCTTATTAAAGACACTTTCCCATTTTTCTATTTCCAGCACCTCAGTCTCTTTTTGTTTTAAAGTTTGAGTTATAATATGTTGCTCTTTTCGCACTTCTTTGCTGTATTCCAGTACAACAAGATGAGCCGCGGACACAAGTAGGAAAAAAAGAAGAGAAATAACAAGAAAAATCTTTTCTTTTTTTGGTATTTTTCTTGCCTCTTTATCTTTTTTTAGTTTTATTGCCATAAGCTACTTCTTTGTGCTATAAAGCGCCGCTCCTATGGCGACGGAGAATATGGGACCTACTTCCGACTCCATAAACTCTTTTACATAAGAAGGGTATTTTATAAAATCGGGTGACATGTATCTTGTCTCTATTCCTGTTTTCTCGGCAATATACTCTCTTAATCCCGGAAGAAGTGATCCACCACCACACAGAACTATCTCTTCTATCTCGCTTGTGTCTTTTTCAATATAACTTGTAAAGGATATGCTCATCTCTTTTATTAGTTCGTCCACCAGCGGAGCGATTATTTCTCTGTTCTTGCCTTTCATTCCCTCGCTCTCTTTTATCTTATTCGCCTTCTTCTCATTATAAATTAAGTTGAGGCCTCTGGCAAGCTCTTCTGTTACCATCGATCCGGAAAATGTTGTTCTGTGTGTAACCTTCAGCTTTCCGTTCTCTATCGCGCTTATTCCTGTGCCTGAAAAACCTATATCCATCACTACGCTTATTTTTTTCTTGCTTTGGTTAAGGCAACGTTTCAAAGAAAAGGACTCCATCTCTAGTACGTTTATGTCCAATCCGCACTGTTTGGCGATTCTCTGATATCTTTGAACAACATCGTTTGGAACGGCCACCAAAGAGACCTTTCTTTCATTGTTCTTTTCTTTTTCAACGGACCAATCAAGAAACACCTCTGAAGGAGAAAGAGGAATATGTTTTTTTGCTTGATACTTGATAGAGCTCTCCACCTCTTCTTCTTCCATAGGAGGAAGAGAAAAGGTGGTAAAGAAAGTGGTAAAATTTGGAACTGAAAAAAAGCTCTCTCGAGCCTTCATTCCCGCCTCTTTTATAACATATTTTATGGAGTCCGCGGTTGCTTTTTCTGCCATCTTGAGCTTCTCTTCCTCGTCTTCTTTGAGAAACATGTTGGAGATGTCCTTTGTCGCTACCTCGCCGTAATTTTCCAGCGTGGCTTGCTTTCCTTTCTTGGACATCTCCACCACTTTTATGCTGAAAGTTCCCACATCTATTCCCAGAAATTTGTCCTTTTTTGAAAATAAAGAAAACCCCATATTTAATTTCTATAATAACATCTTTATTTAATAATACTAAAAAAATTTTTTTGTGCAACACCACTTTCAAATCCTGCTTTATGTGTTATAATCGTATCAATTGACTTGTTAGCTTTTAATCTATAAAATGAAAAAATGACCAAAAAGAAAACAGCGGGAAAAAAGCCGGCACTTGAAAAGAAAAAAAACAACTCTTTTGATGAAGGACCTCTGCGTGAGGTAAAGATACGCGTTGTAGGAATTGGAGGAGGTGGTGGATCTATAATTTCGGGAGTTTCTTCTAGTCTTAAAAAGGTCCTTTTTGCTACCGCAAACACTGATTCTCGTGCGCTTTACGATGCTACTAAGAATAAAAAAATAAAGAGCTTTCACTTTGGAGAAGAGATAACCGGAGGACTTGGTACGGGAATGGATCCGCAACTCGGAAAACAGGCTGCAAGCGAATCCATGGAAGGTATAAAGGAACTCTTGGGTGGCCAAGATATAACCGTGATCGTTTCTTCTTTAGGAGGAGGGACCGGATCGGGAGCCGTATCCACTTTTGCTTCTGCTGCTCGCCAGACAGGAAGCATGGTTTACGGTATATTTACTCTTCCTTTTTCTTTTGAAGGGGAGAAGAAGATGAGTATAGCAAAAGAGGCGATAAGGGAGTGTGCACCTTACCTTAGTGCGGCCACCATACTTCCAAATGACAGGATATTTAATGTTGTAAACAAGAACACTCCTTTAAAGGAAGCTCTCTCCAAGATGAATGAGATGCTTGCATTTAATCTGGAAGGGCTTGTGGAGACTATATATGAGACAGGGCTTATAAACATAGACTTTGCCGATGTGCGCACGGTGTTAAGTGGAAAGCAGGGGTCGAGAAAATTAGCTTATTTGAGCACTGTGGAGGCAAGCTTGCAAGATGGAGCAGAGGAGATAGTGAAGAAGGCTCTCTCTAATCCTCTTTACCCCTATACGGTCGATGATGCTAGTGGGGTTTTGTTTAACATTACTGGAGGGAATGACATTGGCCTTGCGGATTTTTCTTCTATTTCAGAAAACATATCAAAATACACAAGCAGTAAAGCAAAAATAATTGTAGGTATAACGCAAAAGAAAAATTATAAGGAAAAGGTCAGAATTGCTCTCCTTGCTACGGGATGCGGAGCGGACTTCTTCTCTGAAGAGTTAGGTGACTCCAAAAAGCCGGCAAAGAAAAAAAAGCCTTCCCGAAAAAAGAAACCAAAAGAAGACAAGGAGTTAGTAAAAGAAAACAAAAAAGAAGAAGTGCAAGAAAAGAGCGGCTTTCCGGAAGTTAAAAGTAGGCTCGAGATGGAAGAAAAAGACATACTGGAGGAGGAGAGTAAGTGGGAGAAACCAAGCTTTTTAAGAGGAAAAGATGAGTAAAAAAGTAAAAACTTTAGTGGTCCCTGCTTCTTTTTCGGACAAGGGCCTGTTTCCTTTGACCGGTGCTGTTCCCCGAGAACTTCTTCCTTTGGGAGGCGTTACCATAATGGACTATATCGTTGAAAGAGCAGTAGAGTCGGGAGCGGAAGAAGTTGTTTTTATCACTCCTCAAAACAAGAAGATGATCTTGGATCACTTTTTGAGACTAAAAGATGAGAGTGAGATGTACTCTGATGTTTCTTTTTCGCACATACTACAAAAGAAAGAGTCCGGTGGCGCTCGCACGGCTTCACGTGCAGAAAAGAGTACAGAAGGGGAGCCTTTTATGCTTTCTTTTAATGATTTTGTTTTGCGATCAAGAACTCCCGTGTTCTCGCAGTTAGCGAGTGTTTTTCGTACAACGGAAAAGCCAGTGATTGCTTTGTCTCGTGAATCATCTCACATTGTTGAAACGGAAAAGATAGCTAATCGTTTATATAAAGTAAGGGGGGTAAAGATAAGAGAGGATGGCGACAAGGAATCGCTTGGCATCTCGGGAAAATCTATAATGACGAACGCTTCTTTGGAGTACTTTAAAAGTTCTTCCGAGGACGAGGAAGTAGCGGATGCTGTGGGACGTATGGTTTCAAGTGGAAAGACCGTTTATGCTTATGAAGTGGAAGGGGAGTGGATGCCCGTCTATGATCATGACTCCTATTTAAAAAGCATAGCTTCTTTTTTATGAAAACATTAAAAGATATATACAAAAAGAGAGAAACTCATACCCGTAAATATGACTACGGAATGGTCGTTGTGATCGGAGGATCACAACTTTACAGCGGATCACCTTCTTTTTCTGCTCTTGCCGCGGTGCGAGCCGGAGCAGATATTGCAAAGATAGTTGCTCCGCGCAGGGCGGCCGACATAGCCGCTTCCTTTAGTCCTTCTCTTATCACTTTTCCTTTGGATGGAAAGTGTCTTTCTTTAGAGCACCTTCCAGAACTCTTATCTCTTACTCGTAGCGCGGAAATAGTTTCCAGGGGCAGGGTTTCCGTAGTGATAGGAGGAGGAGCGGGAAGATCACAAGAAACAAAGGAAGCTATCAGGAAGTACCTCGAAGAGACTTCTTTGCCGGTAGTGATAGACGCTGACGCAATATACTCTTTGGAAGAAGAGAAGATCGACCTTAAAGGAAAAAGCTTTCTATTTACTCCTCATGTAAATGAGTTTCTTGCTCTTACCGGAAAAGACGTAAAAGAGTTCTCTGACAAAGAGAGAGAGGAAGCCATAAAAGAGGAGGCCGGAAAGATCTCTTCTACTATTCTCTTGAAGGGCAAAACGGACTTTGTTTCTGACGGAGAAAGTGTTCTAAAAAATGAGATAAGCGTTCCTCATCTTGCCACGGGCGGGTGTGGTGATGTTCTTGCCGGAGTAGCGGGCGCACTTCTTTCAAGAGGTTTTTCTACAATGGACTCTGCCTATATGGCGGCCCTTATAAACTCTAAGGCGGGAGATGTTGCTGCAAAAGAAAAAGGCGATGGCCTTATGGCGATGGATGTAGTGGAAAAGATCCCGGAAATAATAAGACAAAGTAGTTTATGACTTATCAGTTAGTGATAGTTGGCGGGGGCCCTGCGGGGATAACTGCCGCTATCTACGCTTCCAGAAAAAGGATAAAAACAGCTATTCTCACGAAAGATTTTGTCGGCCAAACAGGAAGAGCGGGAAAGATAGAGAACTATCCCGGAGAGATATCTATTGATGGAGCAGATTTAATGAAAAAGTATGAAGAACACGTAAGATCGCTCGATATAGATATTATGGAAGAGGTCACTGTAAGCGGTATAAACAAAAAAGGGGATAATTTTATCGTAGACACAGGAGAAAACTTGGAGACAAGTACGGTCATTATTGCTTCCGGAAGGAATCCGCGACCCCTTAAAGTTCCCGGAGAGGAGTTTTTCTTAGGAAGAGGAGTTTCTTACTGCGCAGCAAGAGATGGATCTTCCTTTAAAGATAAAAAGGTTGTTGTTGTTGGGGGAGGGGACTCCGGATTTAAAGCCGCTTTGCAGTTAAAAGAGTATTGTCCGGAGGTTTCCGTGTTAGAGTTTATGCCTAAACTAAGAGCGGAAGAAGCTTCTGTAGAAAAAGCAAGAGAAGCAGGAATAGAGATTGTTACCGGTGCACGCCTAAAAGAGATAAAAGGAGAAGAGAGTGTTTCTTCTCTTGTTTATCAGAAGGACGGAGAAGAAAATGTTATTGCAGCGGAAGGCGTGTTCATCGAGGTGGGATCAACGCCCGCGACAAGTTTTGTAAATGATCTTGTGGACTTCAATGATAAGGGGGAGATAGCGGTGGATCCTTATACCGGAAAAACAAAAACAGAAGGTCTTTTTGCGGCCGGTGACGTAACCGATGGCCGAGATAAACAGATAACTGTTGCTTGCGGAGAGGGTGTGCGTGCTCTTGTTTCCGCTTACAACTACCTGCAAAATGATTAAATCTATAAAAGCAAGAGAGATACTTGACTCAAGAGGAGAGCCGACACTGGAAGTTTCCATGGAGACCGGTGAAGGTGTCTTTACTTCCTCTGTTCCATCCGGAGCATCAAAAGGAAGTTACGAAGTTGGCGAGCTTCGTGATGGTGATGGACGCTATAAAGGAAAAGGTGTCTTAAAGGCGGTTGAGAGTGTAAACGATGTAATTGCCAAAAGATTGAAAGGAAAAGATCCTTCTAGGGCAGATTACGAGATGCTTAAAATAGGTAAATCCGCCTTGGGCGGGAACGCTGTTCTTGGCGTTTCTATGTGTGCATGTCGCGCATCTGCAGCAAAAGAAGGAGTGCCGCTTTATAAGCACATATCATCTCTCTCAAGAGAAGATGTTTCTGTTCCGCGCCCTTGTTTTAATATAGTAAATGGTGGCGCACATGCCGGAGGGGGAGTTGACTTTCAGGAGTTCATGATAGTCCCCGATAAGGGATTCTTTGCTGAAAATCTTCGCTGTGGATCGGAAACTTATCACACCCTTAAAAGTGAGCTTGAGAGTATATACGGAAAAAGTTCTGTGAATGTGGGGGATGAAGGGGGATTTGTCCCTATTGCGAAAGATCACAAAGAGGTTCTTGAAATACTTGGCAAGATAACTGACAGTGATATTTTCATTGATGTTGCCGCGGGCGAGTTTATGGAAGATGAAAAGTATAGATTGGGAGAAAAGCTTTTGAGTGAGGAAGAGATTGTTTCTATTTACAAAGAGATCATTGATTCTTATAACGTAAAAGGCATCGAAGACCCTTTCGGGGAAGACTCTTTTTCCGGTTGGGAGAAACTAAAACAGGAGATTGGAGAAGATGTCCTTATTATTGGTGATGACCTTCTTGCTACCAACATGCAACGCATGAGAAGAGCGAAAAATCTCTGCAATGCCATGATACTAAAGATAAATCAGATAGGCACCATAAAGGAGGCCATTGATGCTGCCTCGTTTGCGCGTGATATGTCGTGGGAAGTAGTGGTCTCACACCGTTCCGGAGAAACGAATGATGATTTTATTGCGGATCTCGCCGTAGGGTTGGGTGCGGATTATATAAAATCCGGGGCGCCTGCAAGAGGGGAGAGAGTTGCAAAATATAATCGTCTTTCTTTGATAGAGAAAATGTTATGAAGGTTATTTTTATTATAAGAGATGGATGGGGACACAGGGAAGACACTCGTTTTAATGCTATCTTTGAAGCGAATACTCCTAATGATGATTATCTCAGAGAAAACTACCCTTGGACTCTTCTTCATGCTTCCGGAGAGTCTGTGGGTCTCCCACAAGGGTATCAGGGAAACTCGGAAGTGGGCCATTTAACCATTGGATCGGGGAGGGTTATAGAACAGAACTTAAAAAGAATAAACAGCTCTATAGAAAGAGGATCTTTTTTTAAAAAAGAAGAGTTCTTGCAAGCAATAGAGAACTGCAAAAGAAATGAAAGCAAAATGCACATTGCGGGACTGATGCAAAAAGAAGGAGTGCATGCGCACATGGATCATCTTTATGCATTGCTTGAACTTTGCAAAAGAGAGAACTTTAAAGATGTTTTTTTGCATGTAATAACCGATGGAAGAGATGCTCCCGTAAACAAAGGAGTAGAATACCTTGAAGAGTTACAGGAAAAATTGAACAGAATAGGAGTAGGGGAGATAGTGACTATATCGGGAAGATACTATGCTATGGACAGGGACAAAAGATGGGATAGAACAAAAAAAGCTTATGATGCGGCAATAAAGGGTGTTGCGGAAAGCAGTTTTACTGATCCCTTGGAGAAGTTGAGAGAGTCTTACAATAAAGGAGAAACAGACGAGTTTATAACTCCTTCAATAAAGGGTGGATATAAAGGAGGGAAAGATGAAGACTCTTTTATATTCTACAATTACAGAACGGATAGGCCGCGCCAGTTGACACAAGAAATAACGGAAAACACAAAACTTTTTTTTGTGGCCATGACCGGATATTACGACTCTATGAAGGCAAAAGTTGCTTTTCCGGAAGAAGAGCACAACGATCTTTTGGGAGAAGTACTTAGTGATAACGGCATAAAACAGTTAAGAGTAAGTGAAACGGAAAAGTATGCTCACGTTACTTTCTTTTTTAATGGCCAGAAGGAAAAAGAGCTTAAAGGAGAAAGAAGGTTAATGATAAACTCTCCAGGTGTTTCTACTTATGATGAAAAACCGGAGATGAGTGTTAAAGAAGTTAGCGATAAGACCATAGAGGAGATAAAGGAAGGAGAAAGTGATTTTATAGTTGTAAATCTTGTTAACTGTGACATGGTGGGTCATACTGGCAACACAGAAGCGATAATAAAGGCCGTGGAAGCGGTTGATCGTGAGGTAGGAAGGATAGTTTCTACAGGAACCTCCAATGGATACTCTCTTTTTGTTTTTGCGGACCACGGAAATGCGGAAGATCAAAGAGAAGAGTGGAGAACGAGTCATACCGTGAATTCCGTTCCTTTTATTTTTGTTTCTGATACTCAAAAAAAGATAAAAAAAGGAGGAGGATTAAAAGATATCGCACCTACAACACTATCTCTTTTAGGGATAGAAATACCGCAATATATGACGGGGAAGGTGCTCTTGAAGTAACTGTTTTTATATACTAAACTGTAAACAATTACTCGTTAAGTAGATTAATTATTATGGGAAAAAATGTACGAATTTTTTCAACTCCCACCTGTTCTTACTGTGTTTTTTTAAAGAACTATTTAAACGAGAAGGGAGTGGAGTATGAAGAGATCGATGTTTCCAAAGATGAAGAGAAGTTAAAAGAGATGGTGGATCTCTCTGGTCAGATGGGGGTTCCCGTTACTCAGATAGGAGAGGAAGTTATAATTGGTTTTAATAAAAAAGAGATAGAAAGCCTACTGGACATATGAAGAAAAAAAGGATCGCTATAAATGGTTTTGGGAGAATAGGAAGGGCCGTGTTTCGTAGAGTTATAAGAAGCCATCCCGACCTTGAGCTTGTTGCTATAAATGATCTTGCGGACTCACAAACTCTTACGCATCTTCTTGCTCACGATTCTCTTTATGGCAGGTACGGGAAGCAGGTGAAAGAGCGCAAGGGTGATATTATGGTAGATGGAAAAAAAGAAGGTTCACAAGTAAAAGTTTTTTCAGAAAAAGATCCCGCAAACCTTCCCTGGAAAGAGTTAGAAGTGGATATAGTTCTGGAGTGTACAGGGTTGTTTCGTGATTTTGAGGGCTCGAAAAAGCATATTGAGGCGGGCGCCAAGAGGGTGATAATTTCAGCTCCCTCAAAAGATCCCGACAAGATATCGTCTTATATTTTGGGGGTGAATGCCTATCAGTTCAATCCGGAAAAAGATGACATTATTGACATGGGGTCTTGTACTACCAACTGTCTTGCTCCCATCATAAAAGCGGTGCATGCAAATTATGGTGTTGTTAAGGGCTTTATTACTACTACGCACAGCTATACGGGAGATCAACGCTTACTTGATGCACCACATAAAGATCTTCGTCGTGCCCGTGCTGCGGCAATAAATATGGTTCCTACCACTACCGGTGCGGCACAAGCGATAGGAAGAGTAATGCCTGATTTGCAAGGGAAGCTTGACGGCATCGCTGTGCGCGTTCCTACTGCTACTGTTTCTCTTCTTGATCTGGTCGTGGAGGTTGAGAGAAAAACCACAAGAGAAGATTTAAACTATACTCTTAAAAGAGAGTCTGGCAAAGAGGAGTATCGCGGCGTTCTTGGGGTGGAGGATGCTCCCCTTGTCTCGTCTGACTATGTAGGCAACTACTTTTCTGCAGTGGTTGACTCCGAGTTTACGTCCGTGAAGGACAGTCTTGCCAAGGTGGTTGCTTGGTATGATAACGAGTGGGCTTATGCTTGTCGTCTCGCGGAGATGGCGCAACTTATTTCAAGTAAAACTGAGTAATAAAATTATGCACAAAAAAGAAAATCTTTATTATCCATCAGAAGAGGTAAAGAAAAACGCCAACATAAACAACGAAGAGGTTTATAATAAAGGAGGGGAAGATCCCATCTCTTTTTGGGAAGAGAGAGCAAACGATATTGTTTGGAGGGAAAAGTGGAAGGAGTCTTTTTCTCACAACCCTCCTTACTTCTCATGGTTTTCAGGTGGAAAGCTAAATATAACAGAGAGCTTTCTTGATGCAAACAAAGAAAGTGATAAGACCGCCGTTCTTTTTCTTCCGGAGCCGGAAGAGGAAGGAGAAAAGAAAATAAGCTACAAAGAGTTATATAAGGAGGTTAATCGTTTTGCTAACGCACTAAAAAGCGCGGGAGTAAAGAAGGGCGATCCAGTGGGAATATATATGCCCATGATACCGGAGGCGGTAGTCGCCATGCTTGCTTGTGCACGAATAGGAGCGATGCACACCGTTGTTTTTTCTGCTTTTAGTTCTTCTGCCTTGCGAATAAGAATGCAAGATACATCCGCAAAGGTTCTTATTACCGCTGATGGTTACTATCGGGGAGGAAGGGTAAACAACTTAAAAGAAAGTGCAGATGAAGGAGTAAAAGAGACATCCATAGAAAAAGTTGTTGTTGCAAATAGAGTAAATAACGAGGTTTCTTTAAATGAAAAAGATGTTTGGTGGAGTGATTTTATAAAAGATCAACCGGATGAGCTTGAAGCACAAGAAATGGATAGCGAGGACCCTATGTTTATCCTTTATACTAGTGGATCGACAGGAAAACCAAAGGGTGTGATACACACTTGTGGAGGATATGCCGTGCAAACCAAGGCAACAGCAAAGATGATATTTGATATGAAAGAAGATGATATTTTCTGGTCAATGGCGGACATAGGATGGATAACGGGTCATACTTATACTGTTTATGCTCCACTCATTTGTGGTGCTACTATGGTTCTTTTTGAGGGAGTTCCAAACTGGCCGCAGGCTGACAGGTGGGCAAGTATAATAGATGACTACAAAGTAAGTATTTTCTATACAGCACCTACTGCTATACGCATGTTCAAGATGCAAACAAAGGAGGTTAAGAACGAACTTTCCAGTTTACGCATACTTGGATCTGTGGGAGAACCGATAGATGAAGTTTCGTGGGAGTGGTTTTTTAGGGAAGTAGGGAAGGAGAGATGTCCCGTGGTTGATACTTGGTGGCAAACAGAGACAGGGGGGGTTCTTATAACTTCTCTTCCGGGGGTGGGACCGTTTAGGCCTACATTCACAGGCCGTCCTTTGCCGGGGGTAAAATTTGACATACTAGACAGCGAAGGAAACTCTGTTCCGGCAAACAAAGAAGGGGATCTTGTTATTATGCCTCCCTTCACTCCGGGGATGCTTAGAGGACTCTACAAAAATGAAGAGAAGTATATAAAAACTTACTTTACAGAGCACGGAGAAAGTATCTTTTATACTTCTGATACGGCTTACAAAGATGACAATGGATTAGTGCGTATCGTCGGCAGAGCGGATGACGTGATAAAGGTTGCCGGACACAGACTTACCACCGGTGAGCTTGAAAACGCTATAACAAAAAATGAGAGTGTTGCAGAGTGTGCCGTAGCAGGGATAAAGGACGAAATAAAAGGAGAGGTGCCTGTTGCTTTTCTAGTATTAAAGGAGGAGAGAGAGAAGGAGGAGTTACACGAAGAGATAGCGGAAAAGCTAAGAAAAGACATAGGACCCATTGCGCTTATAAAGAACATATACATCGTTTCTGATATTCCTAAAACGCGCTCCGGAAAAATGATGAGACGTGTAATAAAGAAGCTCTTTACAGGAGAAGATCTTGGAGATCTTTCTACTCTCTCTAATCCGGAAAGTGTAGAGATATTAAAAGAAGCAATAAAAAAAGATGAGTAAGATAACAGTAATAGGTCACAAAAAAGCAGATACAGACTCTGTCGTGTCAGCAGTAGTTTTTTCTCGCTTTCTTTCTCGTGAAGGGAAAGATGCTTCTCCTGCGGTAGCAGGCAAGATAAACTCCGAAACCGAGTTTGTTTTTTCTCGTTTCAAGGAAGAAGTGCCTCCTTCTCTGGAAAATGTAGAGGGAGAAGCGTTCTTAGTGGATTATAATGAGCTGGCTCAAGGAGTGGCAGAAAACGTAATAGGAGTAATTGACCATCATCCTCTTGCGGGAATGAAAACGGAAAAAGCTATATTTTTTCGTGTTGAGCCCTTGGGAAGTACTGCAACGTTGATATATAAAATGATCAATGAAAAAGAAGATAAATTAGACAAGGGCGATGCCTGCCTTCTTCTTTCCGCCATTATATCGGATACGTTAAACCTTACCTCTGCCACTACCACTAAAGATGACAAAGAAGCACTAAAAGAGCTTGCTGACATATCGGGAGAAGATGTGGAAGAGCTTTCAAGAGAGATGTTTGAGGCAAAATCGGATTTTTCGGGAATGACACTAAAAGAGGTTGTAAAGGCAGACATGAAGGAGTTTGAGTTTTCTGGCAAAAGAGTGGGTATAGCAGTTTGTGAAACTACTTCTACTTCCTTCTTTGAGGGCAAGAATATTATCGAAGTAGTGCAAGACATTAAAAAAGAGGAGGGGTATGATGCTTTCTTTTTTGGGATAGCGGACATAATAAAGCAAGAGATGTATCTTTATCCCGCGGAAGAAGAAGATGCACGTATCGCGCAGAAGGCCTTTGAGGCAGAAGACAGGGGAGAGTTTATGCTTCTTCCCGGAGTGACATCACGCAAAAGCCAGATAGTTCCTCCATTATCTAAAGTTTTTTAAAAATGAAAAAATACACAATATCTTTATCAGATGTCGGAATAAAAGATCTTTCCCTTGTGGGAGGTAAGAACGGATCTCTAGGAGAGATGATAGGAGCGCTTTCCGATAAGGGCGTTTCTGTTCCCGGAGGATTTGCGGTTACTACAGACAGTTACTGGGAGTTTTTGAAGTACAACAATCTTCTCGAGAAGCTTGAGGAAGTTCTTGAAAGTTATGATAGAAATGATACTAAGAGCCTTATTAAGACCGGTAAAAAGGCTAGGGACCTTATAATGAAAGGAAAGATGCCAGAAGAAGTTGATCAGGCGATAAGAAGCTCTTATCGTGAGATGTGTGAACAGTACGGAGAAGGCGTTAGCGTGGCAGTACGGTCTTCTGCGGTTTGCGAGGACGCTCCCGATGCTTCTTTTGCTGGTCAATTTGAGACATTTTTGAATATTTCCGGTGAAGAAGAGCTCTTGAGAGCGGTACATCTCTGCATAGCTTCTTCTTTTGGTGATAGGGTAATTGCTTATCGTGAAGAGAAAGGAGTTCCTCATCTTGATTTTGCGCTTTCTATGGGAGTGCAAAAAATGGTGCGCTCCGATCTTGCTTCTTCAGGAGTAATGTTTACTCTTGATACGGAGAGTGGGTTCCGGGGAACGGTCCTTATAAACTCTATATACGGAGTGGGAGAGATGATCGTACAGGGAAGCGTTACTCCGGATGAGTTCTATGTTTTTAAGCCTACGTTAGAAGAGAACTATGACTCTATTATACGTAAAGACTTGGGAAGAAAGGATCGTAAGTATGTTTACAAGAAAGGAGGAGGACTTCGAGAAGAAAAGGTTGCCCAAGAAGACGCTATGCGTTTCTCAATTACCAACGAAGAGATATTAACACTTGCCAGATGGGCGGTAAAAATAGAAGAGCACTATGAAAGGCCTCAGGATATCGAGTGGGCAAAAGATGGAGAGACGGGGGAGCTTTTCATTGTGCAGGCAAGGCCGGAAACAATCCACGCACCGCAAGAGAAAAACAGTTACAAGGAGTATAAAGTGGATGCAAAGGAAGATCCTATACTTACCGGCATAGCAGTAGGGGATAAAATAGGAACAGGAAAGGTAAAAGTTATAAAGAGCGTTGACGAGATGGACAAGTTCCAGAAAGGAGATATTCTTGTTACCGGGATGACGGATCCGGACTGGGTGAGCATAATGCGCCTTGCTTCTGCTATAGTTACAGATGAAGGAGGGAAGACGGCGCACGCTTCCATTGTTGGAAGGGAGCTTGGCATTCCTACTATTGTAGGCACGGAAAAAGGAACACAAGTGTTAAAGGATGGTTCTGTTGTTACTGTTGATTGCACAGAGGGTCTTTATGGGAAAGTTTTTGAAGGAGAAGTTCCTTATGAAGTGGAGGAGTACAATCTTGAAGATATTCCCGAGACGCGCACCAAAGTCATGCTTAATTTAGGTACTCCGGAAACGGCTTTTCGTTCTTCTTTTCTAAAGGCGGGAGGAGTTGGTCTTGCAAGGCTGGAGTTTATTGTTGCCGAAAAGATACGCGTGCATCCACTTGCGCTTTATAACTACGATGAACTGAAGGACAAAAAACTGAAGAACAAGATAGCGGAGATTACCGTGGAGCATGATGATAAAAAAGAACACTTCATAAAAGAGCTTGCGGAAGGAGTAGCGCAGATCGCAGCCGCGTTTTATCCTAATGAAGTTGTTGTTCGTCTGTCTGACTTAAAAACGAACGAGTATCGGAACCTAGTAGGCGGGGATCTTTATGAAGGAAAGGAGTCTAATCCTATGATAGGATTTAGAGGCGCTTCACGCTATTTAGATAAAAGATTTTCTCCTGCTTTTAAGATGGAGTGTGAGGCGTTGAAGAGGGCAAGAGAAGTGTTTGGATTAAAGAATATATCTGTTATGATTCCTTTCTGCAGAGGCGTGGAAGAGGGGGTTTCTGTTAAAAATGAGATAAAATCCTTTTTAAGTGATGCTCCTGTATATATTATGGCGGAGATACCGGCAAACACTGTGCTTGTTGATCGCTTTAGTGAAGAGTTTGACGGATTTTCTATTGGAAGCAATGATCTTGCGCAACTTCTTTTGGGCGTGGACAGAGATAATGCTCAGCTCTCTAAAGGATATGATGAGAATCATGAGGCCGTAAGAAGGGTTATTTCCGAGTTTATTGCAAATGCGCATGGGCATGGAAAAAAAGTTGGCATATGCGGAGAAGCGCCTGCCATAATCCCGGGCTTTGTTGAGTTTTTAGTAGATAGCGGCATAGACTATATATCGGTTAATCCGGACTCTTTTGTGCAGACCATATTAAAAGTTGAAGAAAGAGAAAAGAATGTTTGACGTAGTAACATTTGGCACGGCAACAAAGGACATCTTTTTACAGCCCAAAGAGTTCTCTTTGCGAGAAGAGCTTCTTTGTTTTACCTTAGGATCAAAAGTTCCTGCGGAAGATATAAATTTTAGCTCCGGAGGTGGTGGAACTAATGTGGCTGCAACTTTCGGAAAGCAAGGGTTTTCTGTTGCTTACTGTGGGATGGTGGGAGAGGATCACTCTGCTGAAATGGTGTTGAGAGATTTGAAGAATTATGGCGTGGATTGCAGCATGATAAAAACTACTTCCGAAAAACCCACCAATCACTCTGTTACCATAAATATTCCCGAAAAGGATCGCACCATTCTTGTTTATCGTGGTGCTTCAGAGCTTTACAGCAAGATGCACGTTGATTTTCCTAGATTAAAAACGAGATGGATGTATCTTGCACCCTTTTCTTCTCTTTCTCTTTTCTACTCTTTACTTGATTTTGCCGAAAAAGAGGGGATAAGAGTTATGATAAATCCCGGAAAAAAGCAAATAGAAGATGATCAATTCAAGGATTACCTAAAAAAAGCGGAGATTGTTCTTTTAAATAGAGAGGAGGCTTCTCTTTTGATTGATGAAACCGAAGAGAGCAAGCTTGTGTCAGAAGTTCAATCTCTTTGTGGAGGAATTTCACTTATTACAAAAGGAAAAGAGGGCGTTGTTGCTTCTTCAGAAAAAGAGATCTATAGTACTGCCCCTAAGCCCGATGATGCTGTCGATCGTACCGGAGCAGGGGACTCTTTTGGGTCTGGATTTCTTTCTTGATATATGAGAACAGAAAGTATAGAAGAAGGGTTGATCTTTGGTGTTGCAAACTCTACTTCTTGCTTGCAAAAGGTGGGAGCAAAGAAAGGTCTTCTTGGGGAAAATGATGAGTTTGAAAGAGTTTATGTTGAAAGATCATCTAAATAAAGCAAGAGAAAGGGCGTTTGCCTTGGGGCAGTTCAACTTTTCCACCCTTGAACAACTACAAGGCATAATGCTTGCCTCAAAAGAACTATCCGCTCCGCTTATCTGTGGAACATCCAGCGGGGAGGTTGATTTTTTAGGTGTTGCTGAGGCCGCTTCTCTTGTTTCCATAATGCGAGAAAAGATGAACGTTCCCGTTTTTTTGAACCTTGATCACGGAAGAGACTTGGAGACCATAAAAAAGGCAATAGAGTGTGGTTATGACGCTGTACATTTTGATGGTTCTCACTTACCAATGGAAGAGAATATAGAGATTACAAAAAAAGTGGTCTTAGAGGCTCACAAAAAAGGGGTGTTGGTGGAAGGAGAGGTTGGGAAAATGAAGGGAGAATCTACTCTGCACGACACTCCCGCAGAGAAACCTACCTTGACTTCTATGGAAAAAATTGTTAAATTTACCAAGGAGACGGAGGTTGATAGCATAGCTCTCGACGTTGGTAGCGTTCATGGAATTTATGCTGATGCACCCGTTATTGATTTTGATCGTATAGAAAAAGCGAAGAACGAAACAGGCTGTTTTATAGTGCTTCATGGCGGTTCAGGAGTTGAAGAGAAAGACATGAGGGAAGGCATAAAAAGGGGAGTGGTGAAGGTGAATGTTAATACAGAACTACGTGCCGTTTGGAGGGATGCGCTTTACAGAGAAATGACTGAGAACAAAAAAGAGATAGTTCCGTACAAGATCCTTCCTGCCGCAAGAGAAGCCACAAGAGAAAAAGTAAAAAAAATGATAAAATTATTTTCTTATGAAAAAGGTAATATTTGAGAGAGAAAAATGTATAGGGTGTGGAAGTTGCACCTTTGCATGCCCTGATTACTGGGAAATGGGGGAGGACGGAATGTCCAATCTCAAGGGTGGTAAAAAAAATGAGGAAACAGGCAATATAGAGCTTGATGTTGAAGAGGTCGGTTGTAATAAAGAAGCGGAAGAAGGATGTCCCGCTCTTTGTATTCATATTAAAGAAGAGTAAAATGATAAAATTATCTGCGAAAGTACGTCAAGAGAAGCCGCATAGATTGCGCAAGGAGGGTCGTATACCGGCTGTGGTTTATGGGTATAACCAAGAAAACACACCCCTTTCTGTAGATGAAAGGGAGTTTATGAGAGTTTATAAAAAAACAGGAGAGAGTTCTCTTATCTCTCTTGATACGGAAAAAGGGAAATCTGTAGTTCTTGTCTATGACATGCAAGAGGAGCCCATGAGCGGGCGAGTTATGCATGTGGATTTCTATCAGCCTAATATGAAAGAGAAGGTTGAGGCAGAGATTCCCATTGTCTTTAAGGGAGAGTCTCCCGCTGTAAAAGATATGGATGGCACTCTTGTAAAGAGCATGTCGGAAGTTACGGTAAGCGCCCTTCCTCAAAATCTTCCAAGTGAGCTAGAAGTTGATATAGGAAAGCTGGAAAGTTTTGATGACGTAATAAAAGTAGAGGACATAGAAATCCCTGAGGGTGTAGAGATCATAAATGAACCTGACTGGACGGTTGCTATGGTTTCCACTCCTGAGAATGTGGAAGAGCAACTAGAGAAGTCAATCGATGAATCTGTTGGCGAGACTGAAATTGAAAAAGAAGAAGAAGAGGAAGAGGGAGAGGAGTAATCTTAATTTATGCAAAAAACGAAAATATTCTTTATTTTCTCGTTAATCTTCCTATTTGGAGTGGGAGTATTTGTGTATGGTCAAACGGATCTCGAGACGGAAAGAGCTGAACTAGAAGCGGAGTTGGAGCGGCTGGAAAGAGAGATAACGCGCTCAGAGAGGGACCTTACAAAGACGGAAGCGGAAAAAGAAAGTCTGCGCTATCAGATAAGTGTAATCGAGAACAGAATAAATAATCTTAATTATCAGATTGAGCGCAATAATCTCATTATACACAATCTCGGACTGGAGATAGAGGACACAGAGGAAAGTATAAGGATCACAGAAGCAAAGATAGGTGACTCAAAGGAAAAGTTGGAGGAAACGTTGCGCACCATGTATCGTGAAGACAGAAGAGATCTTCTTTTTATTTTGCTCGAGGAGGATGATATATCTTCCTTTTTTAGTAAGATAACCTTGCTTGAAAGACTTTCTGAGGAAACAAGCAGCGTATTGGACGAGATAAGATCGTTGAAAACTTCCTTGGAAGAAGAGAAGAAGGTTCTTTCCAGCGAAAAGAGTGAGGCGGAACGTATAGCAAGAATGCAGGAGATGCAAAGAAGAGAGGAGGCTGCCGCAAGAGCGGAGAGAGAGCAGTTGTATGAGATGACCGAAGAAGAGTATCAAGAAAAACTTGAGGAAAAGCAAAGACTTGAGGAGCAAGCAGAAGAAATAAGAAGCAGGATATTTGAGCTTACAGGTCTTCCGGAAGATGTTGATGCGCCTACATTCGAAGAGGCTTACGAGATTGCAGAGTGGGTGAGTGGATCTACAGGGGTAAGGCCTGCCTTCCTTCTTTCCATTTTGCAACAAGAGTCTGCTTTAGGAAGAAACGTAGGACAGTGTCATCTTGCTGACAAAAGTTCTGGTGCTTCTGTGCACATTGAAACGGGAAGAAGGTTCTCAAACGGAATACATCCTACAAGAGACATACCTCCCTTTTTAAAAATAACAAGTGAGTTGGGAAGGGATCCTCTTAGCACGCCTGTTTCTTGTCCTATGAGCTTTGGATATGGGGGAGCTATGGGGCCTGCGCAGTTCATTCCCTCCACGTGGCAGTCTGTGCGCTCAAGTGTGGCAAACATACTTGGAAGAGAGCCCGATCCGTGGAGTATAAGGGATTCTTTTATGGCTTCCGGAGTTCTTCTGAGTAGTTCCGGCGGGAGCTCGAAAAGTGGAGAGTGGAGCGCAGCGATGATATACTTTTCGGGAGGAACAACGAACCCTAGTTATCACTGGTACGCTAATCAAGTAATAGAAAGAGCAAATCAGTTTGAGAGAGACATAGAGATTATGAGTCAATAACTATATCTTTATACCTTTCGTGCTCTTCTATTTCACGAATTGATCTTATTACTTCTTCCAATTCACCGTTCATTATCTCTTCAAGGTTGTACCAACTTTTCTCTATGCGGTGGTCGGTAACTCTATTTTGTGGAAAATTATAAGTACGTATTTTCTCTGAGCGGTTTGCGTTTCCTATTTGCGATCTTCTTTCGGACTCTCTTTTTTCTCTTCTCTCTTCTTGTTGCTTTTCCATTATTTTTGCTTCCAGAACAGACATGGCGTTCTCTTTGTTTTGTTGCAGACTTCTTTCTGTTTGTGATGCGACCACGATTCCAGTAGGAACGTGAGTGATACGTATAGCTGTCTCCCTTTTATTAACATACTGTCCTCCGGGTCCGGAAGCTTTGCACGTTTCCATTTTTATGTCTTGAGGGCTTATGTTAATCTTCCCTTTTTTGGGTTCTGGCAGAACAGCCACAGAGGCGGTAGAGGTGTGTACACGTCCCGCTTTTTCTGTTCCCGGAACGCGTTGCACTCTGTGTACTCCCGCTTCATAGCGCATCTCGCAATAGGGGTCACCGTTTTTCATTTTAAAGGTTACCATCTTATAACCTCCTTGTTCTGTTTTGTTGTCATCAAGTATTTTAACATTGAAGCCTTTTATTTGAGCATATCTGTTATACATATTAAACAGATCGGCGGCAAAAAGTGATGCCTCGTCTCCTCCTGCTCCTGCGCGTATCTCCATTATTGCTGATCCTTGTGCTTGATCTTCTTCTCCCTCTTCTCTTCTTGCTATCGCTCTTTTGAGCTCTTTTTCGAGCTCCTCTTTTTTCTTTTCCAACTCTTCAATCTCTTCGTTTGCCATCTTCAAAAGCTCTTCGTCTTTCTCTTCCTCTAAGACTTTTTTGTTCTCTTCCAGGCGTTTCTTTGTTTCTTCGTAGTTTTTCTTTTTTGACACAACCTCTTCCAGTTCTTTCTTTTTCTCGCCCAATGCCTCCCAATCCTTAATATTTTCTGGATCAGAAAACTGTTTCATTATCTCGTCGTACTCCTTCTGTATTTCGTTTAGTTTGGACATATGTAAAATAAAACTCCCGCTTAATGCAAGGGAGTTTTTCTTTTTCTTCTATTTTTCTTTTTTTGCCTTTGCCACTCTTTCTTTGAACTTTTCTACACGTCCCATTGTGTCGAGTATCTTCTTTTTACCGGTATAGAATGGATGGCAAGCAGAACAAACCTCAATAGTGATAGATTCCTTGGTGGATCCTATATCAAAAACTTCTCCGCAAGCACAGGTAACTTTTGCTTTATCGTGATATTTCGGATGAATCTCTTTCATGGTATTTATTATTAATTTAAATTATGCCATAATATAGCAGAAATTATTTATAAAATCAAGTAAAATGAAGGATTTCGTCGTTATTGGCGGAGGGATCTCTGGTCTTGTTGCCGCCTACAGAACAACAAAAGCGGGATTTAACACCGTTCTTTTTGAGGAAGGAGGTACTTTGGGAGGGAGGTTAAAAAACTGTATAAACTTAACTAATCCCAAATTCAATCCCAAGCTGTATAAGCTTATCAAGGAATTTGATATAGAGGGTGCTGATTCTTCCTTTACCCCCGATCTCATGGGGATAGTACATGGAAAAGATGTTTTTGGCTGTGATATTCCCGGAATGTTAGCCAACCTTCCTCCTAAGGAGGGAGAGTATATGCAGAAGATCATGGGTGAAGCGATGCAGAGCACATTTGATCCTTTTAATCCCAGCGAAAATCTTCTTCGTTTACGAGAGATATCATTTGAAGATTATCTAAAGGACTGTCCTCCGGCGTTAATAGAGAAGATGATCAAGCCGATGCTTGTTTTTACTTTTTTAGAAGATATTGATATATCCAAGCTTTCCGCAGAATACTGCTTGTTTCGTATACGGTTTGAGTCAGAGGTTATAAATGAAAAAGCAAGAACACTAGAAGAGGGGAGTGTGCTTTCCAGTCTCATAGAGAGAGAAGCGTCTTCGAGTGGAATGGAAGCATGTTGTTTTACGGAAGTAGAAAAGGTGGAGAAAACAGAGTGTGGTTTTCGTGTTTATTACAACCACTTGGGATCGAGAGGAGAGGTAGATACCAAAAAAGTGATCTCTTCCATTCCTCTCAATACTGCAGAAAGAGTAATTCCCGGTCTTGATATCGGAAAAGGAGTTTTTTACAGTAGCACAAAGTGTATCTTTCTTAGTGGAGAGACCAAAAACGACTATCGTATATACATAGGATTTCCAAACAATGAAGCGAATCTCCGTGTTCTTTATCTGGGAGAGTACGAACAACACTTTTTGTATCCTTTTTATGGGGAGCAGCCCGTGGATTTCAGCATGATCTACAATGACTATAGAGTTGAAAGAGAAGAGTGGGTGAGGGAGGCGTTTCCCAGCTTTTCTCCGGGAGCAAAGGTTCCGGGAGTCAAGACGAGCATAGATGGTCTCTATCTTTGTGGAGACTTCTTTTATTATCCATCTGTGGAAACATCCATTCATGCAGGAGAAGAGGCTGCAAGAATTGCCATGGAGGAGTAACTTGATTTATTTACTGATAGATGATATATTTCTCGCTATATGACTGAAAAAACTAAAAGCATGAAAGAGGAGATGGCAAGTGCCGGACTTCACTTTGGACACAAGACATCTAAACGCCATCCCAAAATGAGTCCTTATATAGAAGGAGTCAAGGGGTCTGTGCACATTATAGATCTTTTAAAAACGGAAGAGCACTTAAATGAGTGCTTGGAACAACTGAAGAGTATGTCGCATGAAGGAAAGACTATTATGATCGTTTCCACTAAGCCACAGTTTAAGAGTATTGTGAAAGAGATGGCGGAAGAGTGTGGCATTCCTTATATTGTGAACCGTTTCGTGGGAGGAATGATAACAAACTTTGATACTGTAAAGCAGAGAATAGATTACTACAACGAGATGCTTAAGCAGCAAGAAAGCGGAGAGATAGATAAATACACAAAACATGAAAAGATGAAGATATCAAAGGAGCTTGAAGGACTAGAAAAGAAGTTTGGAGGTGTGCGTAAGATGGAAAGAGTGCCGGATGCCGTTTTTGTAATTGATATGAACAAGGATGGCTTGGCGGTAAAAGAAGCAAAGATAAAAGGATTGAAGGTTTTTGGTATTGCTGATACGGACGCTAATCCGGAGATGGCAGACTGTTTCGTGCCTGCAAACGATGATGCTGTTGCATCCGTGAAATATATACTTGACAAAGTAAAAGAAGTAATTAAACAACAAAAATGATAGAACAAGTAAAAAAACTTCGCCAAGAAACCGGCGTTTCTCTTATGGAGTGCAGGAAGGCACTTGAGAACTCTGGAGGTGATGTCGAAAAAGCAAAAAAGTATCTTCGTGAGAAAGGGGAGGAACTTCTTGGAAAAAGAGCGGAAAAGGATGCCGGTCAGGGAGTTGTGGCAAGCTACGTGCACACTGACAGAAAATCGGGTGTGCTTCTTGATATTCGTTGTGAATCCGATTTTGTTGCTAAAGGTGATGATTTTCTTAATCTTGCACACGAGATATGTCTTCAGATAGTAGCGGCAAAGCCGCTTTATATATCGGAAGAGGATGTTCCTCAGAGCGTAAAGGATGAAGAAAAAGAAATAATCTTGAATCAGATGAAAGATGAAAAGAAGTCCCCGGAAATGATGGAAAAGATAGTGGAAGGAAAGATGAACAAGCAACTGAAGAACATAGTTTTACTTTCTCAACCGTGGGTAAAGGATGATAGTAAATCGATAAACGATCTCATAAACGAAGTGGTAGCAAAAATAGGGGAGAAGATAGTTGTTAACAAGTTTGAAAGATACGAGATATAAAGATGTATATTGCGCTGCTACTCTCAATAGCAAGCGCCATTCTTCTTATCTTGCTTGTTTTATTGAAAATACCTGTTCTTGCCGATCTTCCTGAAAGAAAGGAGAGTGAGGTGCTTCCTAGGATCAGAAAAGCGCTCTTGTCTCTATGGGAAAAAACAAGAGAGTATTTGTCGTTGCAAACGATATTAAAAAAGGTTCTTGCACTTATCAGGAGTGTGAGCTTTAAGGCAGAAAGAGCAGTCATGAAGCTACTTTACAAAGTAAAAAAGTGAAAGCCAGCGTAGCTCAGTGGTCAGAGCAACTGTTTTGTAAACAGTAGGTCGCCGGTTCGAGTCCGGCCGCTGGCTCCATAGATATTACTCGCATAATACCTTATTTATGGACTTTAAAGAGTTGCAAAAAGGAGTTGTGGAGAATGCCATGAAATATGGTGAAAATTATAACGTAAAAATTGATGAAGATTTTGCTCTATTAAAACTGTATGAAGAAGTCGGTGAACTTGCTCAAGCGGTTTTAGTGCATCGAAAGAAGAGTCGTCCGGAAAAACATGTTTCTGAAGATGTTTCAAAAAAAGAGTTAGCGAAAGAGCTAGCCGATGTTATTGGCATGGCCATTGTTAATGCGTATCTGTTTGATATTGACTTAGAGGATGCAATCGAAAAAAAGTGGATTAATAAAAGAAAGTGATCGTGTTGCGGGATACTTGACAAAAAAAATAAGATGAGTAGAATTACGTGCAGCACATTACAAAAATAGTCCTAGAGTAAGAGCCAGTTTTTTAAAGTTGCTTCGAACTTTTTTTCAGAGAGTTTGATCCTGGCTCAGGATGAACGCTGGCGGCGTGGATTAGGCATGCAAGTCGAACGGATCGGTTCAATTTATTGTTCCGATTAGTGGCAAACGGGTTAGTAACACGTGAGAACATGCCCTCAAGACGGGGATAATTCGGGGAAACCCGGGCTAATACCCGATGGTCCTTTTTGGTTTAGACCTTTAAGGTAAATGGGAGCTTTGCTTACCGCTTGAGGATTGGCTCGCGGCCTATCAGCTAGTTGGTGTGGTAATGGCACACCAAGGCTATGACGGGTAGGCGAGGTTAGCGCCTGATCGCCAACAAGGGCACTGAGACACGGGCCCTACTCCTACGGGAGGCAGCAGTCGAGAATCATAGACAATGGGGGAAACCCTGATCTTGCGACGC
>PWEN01000020.1 GCA_003553505.1 Candidatus Nealsoniibacteriota bacterium
ATTCTACGGCCATTATTGATACAAAAGGGTTGGAAAGTAAATGGTGGTTTCTGGTATCTTAACGGAAAAGCCATAACTTTCCAACCGAAATTGATTGATGTCAAAGACCAAAATGCAGAGTTGTTGACGCCTCTTTCCAATCTTAATTTCATTTTGAATGGCTTGTGTTCAGACAATAAAATAATTGAATCAGATGGTAAGAGGTTACATAAAATTGAGTTGGATGAGGATGTTGCCTTTATCCTTGAGCGTAATGAGGGCTGGTCAATAGTAAGATCGTTGCAGGATATCGAGAATCCTACTTTGACTTTCGATGCTTGTGATGTTGCATTGAACGCAATAAAATCCGAGATAAGACAGAAAGAAAAGACCATCATAGAATCTGAGATTGAAACCTGGAAAAACCGGCTTGAAGGATGGGGATTCAGGGTCAATATGTTCTTGGATGAAATGTATAGATCCAGCGTAAAAACCCAACGCGGCAATCTATTGGATTTCGATGAAGCAGGTAGAAGAGAGGCCTGGCTCTCTTACATATCTGCAAAAGACAGGAGCATGCTTAGAGATCTAGTGAGGTTGGTTGATTACGAGCCTGATTATTATTCCTCTGTGAAAGGGCGTGTATCTAAACGTATTTGGAAGAAATACGCTGAAGAGTTGTTATCAGAACATAAGAACATAATCGAAAATATTCGACGCTTATCAAAGGATTTACACGATTATGACTCAATTCAAAAAGGTCGGAAATAAAATGATTGCCTCGTTGAGGAGTTGTTAGTTGAAACATTTTAGTCTCGAAATTGAGCCGGTTAAAAATTTTCCTGACATCTACAAAAGAGTTATCTTTTGCATAGAACAGATTGAAGCTAATCAGATTATAGAAAATTAACAACTTGTCAACGACGGTTGCCCGAATATCAACATAATATACAAACAAACCCGCAATACATCGGGGATTATCGTCCATATCGAACGTTTTAAAGAAGCGGTTTTTCCGTGGTTTTACAACATCAGATTAGTGCTAAAATATATGCATTACTAATATTGTATATTACGATACATGCTTTAATAATTAACAATCTAACTAAACCACTAATCTATCAATATGCACCAATAAGAATAATAGTGGTTACACAGATAAATCATCCGATGATGTGTGGTTTTTCTTAACACAAATATGACAACAATATGTAAGGGTTTTATAAATCCACACAAACAATTGTGAACATGGCCTTCGAAGGCCGGATATCGATCGATGACCGTGTTGAAGCGGTCAAGATGCCGGAGAACGTCAGGATAGGACTTATGGTGGATGAGCATCGGAAAAGATGCGGGTCCGATGGCTGTCAATTCGATTACAGCGGATTCGCCTTCGGCCAGAGCCCTTTTTCAGTTCCTCCCACGCTTTCAAATGCTTTGGCGGATTCAGTTGAGAATGGTCAATACTCGAGCTCCACCGGCGTGTATGAATTGAGGGAGGCCATCGCCAAGTTCTCCAAGCGCTATTTTGATCTGCACATAGAACCGGAATCCGTAGTGGTAGGGCACGGCACCAAAGGACTTTTCTTTGTCATTTTCTCCATGATTCAAGGAGGAGTGGTGATACCGTCCCCGTCATGGGTCTCATATGTTCCCCAACTGGAGATACTGGGTAAGGATTATCATATACTCCATACCGACCCCTACAACGACTACAAGGTGATGCCTGATGAGTTGGAATCTTTCTTGGCCGGACTGGAAAGGAATCAGCACCTGCTTATTCTGAACTCTCCCAACAACCCCACCGGCGCTGTTTATTCGAGAAGGGAATTGGAGAGAATAGCGGAGGTCTGCCGAAACCACAACATCTTGGTGCTGTCAGATGAGATATACGCGCTCACGACCTTTGAGGAGGGTTCATTCACCAGCATGTACGGCATCTTCCCCGAAGGGACCTTCGCCACCAACGGACTTGCCAAAAGTTTCAGCGCGGGCGGTTACAGGATCGGTTATTCCCTTCTCCCGCAATCATTCACCGAAGAGATAACGAACAACTTCAAGAAGCTCGCGGCCACCGTTTACACCAATGTTTCCACTCCAACTCAATACGCCGCTGCCACGGCATTCCGTCCCCATGAGGAGATGGACAGTTATTTCCGCGTCACCCGGGAGATACACCGCATCATGGGTATCCAGTTGAGCGCCATGTTCAACCGCATAGAGGGTTTGCGTGCCACTTGCCCGAAGGGCGGTTTCTATTTCTTTGTCGATTTCAACGGTGTCAAGGACAAACTGATCGCAAACGGGGTGGCGACATCCAATGACCTGATGCAGGACATGATAAAGCACCCGCATCACATCGCCTTGATCTCCGGCGACTCCTGTCTCCTCAGGCCTGATGATTTCGGAGCGAGGATAGCCTACGTGGACTACGACGGCGATGCCGCCATGAAGGCCTATCAGGAAGAGCGGCCTCGAACACCGGGGGAGGAATATGATTTCTTTTTGCGCCTCGCCCCTAAAATGGTAGACGGCGTGGAGAGGGTGAGAACATACCTGGATGGACTGAAAGGCAAGGATGGTGAATGAAATGGATGATGAGCGACCGAAGATCCATGTATCAAGGGGCGGGCCCTACGTGGTAGAAGGACTGCAGGAGCTGAAAGACTCCAAATCGAGTTCGGTGGAAATAGAGGGCGTCATAGCATTGTGCCGGTGCGGTTCCAACAGGACTTTCTGCGATGGGACCCACGGCAAGATAGGTTTTTCAGGCCTCAAGGATGAGAGGAGGAAGCCTGACAGATTGGAAATCTATAAAGGACAGAGGATATGGATCCATGACAACCGGGGAGTCTGTTCCCATCGAGGGTACTGCACAGATGAGCTCCCCTCTGTGTTCAGAGGTGGAAAGGAACCTTGGATCGACCCTGACGGCGCTAGCATCGAGGAGATAATCGGGATGTGCGAGAAGTGTCCTTCGGGGGCTTTGAGCTACAGTCTTCCAGAGGGGCAGCGCTTCCAGGCTGTCAATGGCCGGGGGCCGGCCATAAACATATCCCCCAAGAGGTACGGTGCCGATGGGCCTTACGACATCGTAGGCTCCATAGAGCTGAACGACCCCAACGGTGAAATTCCTGAATCAGAGGAGCATTACACGCTCTGCCGTTGCGGAGGCTCCAAGAACAAGCCGTTCTGCGACGGCACTCACTGGCACATCGATTATGATGAGAAGACCGCCCATCTGTCAAGGAATGATAGGATGGCCCCGGAGCACCGGCGGGAGGAGCGTTTCGACAACAAGATGGACACGGTGGTCAGGCTGCGGGACACCGGCGAGAGTCTCATATCCTCGATGCGCACCCTTGAGCGTTTCCCCGATTGGCGTTCCATCATGTTCAAAGGTGCCCAGCTCGCCCGATTCCCTCTCAATCGGGATGAGAATGTGGAAACCAGAACAGTCATCGGCCCCGATGCGGAAAGGCCGCTGGAGATGTCCATGCCCTTCTATGTTAGCCACATGAGCTTTGGCGCGTTGTCCAAAGAGGCCAAGGTCGCTCTCGCCAAAGGGTCCAAGGCGGTGGATACCGCGATGTGCTCTGGAGAAGGCGGCTTTCTTCCAGAGGAGCGTAAGGAGGCGGCGAAATGGATTTACGAGATCTCAGCAGCGGATTTCACCAGGAACCCGGAGGCCATCCGGCAAGCTGACGCCATCGAAGTCAAGATAGGCCAAGCGGTCAAACCCGGCATGGGAGGAATACTGCCGAGGGAAAAGGTCACCTCGGAGATATCGCAAGCGAGGAACATCCCTCTCGACCAGGACTCGCACGCTCCCGCCAGGTTCAGTGATTTCAACAGCCCGGAGGAGGCGCGGGGCTTCATCGATGAGCTCAGGGGCCAGACCGGCGGAGGGCCCATCGGTGTCAAGATCGCCGCTGGCCATATCGAGGAGGATCTCGATTTCGTATTGAAGATGTCGCCTGATTTCATAACCATCGACTGCCGCGGAGGTGCGACGGGGGCGGCCCCCAATTATGTCAAGGACAACTCTGGCGTGCCGCCAGTCTTCGCTTTGCATCGGGCGCGGAAGTTCCTCGATGAACGCGGAAGCAAGACGACACTCTGCATCACCGGCGGGTTCAGGGACAGCTCGGACATCGCCAAAGCTTTGGCGATGGGCGCCGACGCGGTGGCGCTGGCGACTGCCTCCTTGATATCGATAGGCTGCCGCCAGTCCAGGGTGTGCAACACCGGCAGATGCCCTGTGGGCATAGCGACACAGGATCCAGCGCTCAGGAGGCTGCTGGACCAAGAGCGTTCCGTCCAAGGTTTCATAAACTACTACACGGCGACGAAGGCAGAGCTGGAGAACATCGCCAGGATGATGGGGAGAAGCAGCGTCCATGACCTGGACGGGAACGACGTGTCGACCATCAGTGCCGAGGTGGCCGTCTATACCGATATAGAGCACGTATGACGGAGGGATGTGCGTCATTGAGGCGTCGGCCGGTCAGTACATCGGCTCGAACACCATGGCTGAATTGATGTAAACGCTCTCCATGATCTGGTATTCCATCATCTGTGAGATGATGTATGATTTGAACAGCTCCTCCTTGTCAGGATAGATACGCGCCAGCTCGAGGCATCTTCGGGTAAGCATGTCCAGCTCTTTCTCGTATTCCTTCTTCAAGGCTCCCTTGTCAACGATGACGTATTCATCCTTTATCCTCATCCCCGCCTGT
The DNA here is from genome assembly GCA_003553505.1 of Candidatus Nealsoniibacteriota bacterium. Lineage (GTDB taxonomy): Bacteria > Patescibacteriota > Minisyncoccia > Minisyncoccales > PWPS01 > T1SED10-78. The sequence continues at coordinate 4,719 of PWEN01000020.1, forward strand.
CGGGCCTGCTCCGATATCGGTTCGGAGCTGTCGTGATATCCTTCATCGATAATAATGAACCCGCCGTCCGCCAAACATCCCTTGAGGGTCGTCAGCGTCTCATTATGGTCACCGAACACCTGGCCTATGGAGCCCAGTACAATGACGTCGAAACCGTTCAGCTCCTTGACCCTTTCGCGGACGTCAGCTTCCTCGAACACGCACAGGTCTTCAACGCCGAGCCCCTCTGCCTTTCTGCGTCCCTCCTCCAAAAAATCGGATATCGCATCAACACCATGGCACTGGCAAGCGAGCTCCTTGGCCGCGGCTATGCAAACCGCACCCTTGCCGCAGCCGAGGTCCAACAACCTCTTGCCCTTTGATTCAGCGGAGTTCCTTCTTATCAATTCGATTATGATATCAGGATAAGTGCCCATCTCCCAGAAGTCCTGCAGTATGTATGGCAGATGAGGTAGCAGCTCCTTGTCCTTGACGCTCATGGCCTCGGCTATGCTGTCCTCGATGGGCTTCATACTGATTTCCATCATTGCTGTGTTGCAATGATAACGTTTCCCATTGCGCCGTCATGGGCGCAGAAGGTTATGGTCAGAATCTGGGGGGGATTCTCAAGGAGTCCAAACGACCGATGGCGCTCTGGTGCACGCATCCGACCTCCACCGGGATGCTGCGGCGTTCAAGCTTGCCCAGCATATCGAGGGAATAGGCCATGGCGAAGCGGTGGTTCCCGTCCTCGCCGAGGAACAGTTCCCCGTCCGGGCCGATGTGTATGACTATTCCCCCCCTCTCGCGGAAATTGCGGGGTTCCATCTGCTTCCTCGTCCTGAAGCCCCCGTCTTCAGCTATCTGCCCGAACATCCTGTCCAGCTTCCGCAGGTAATCGTCTATGTCTTCCGTTTTGATACAGCCGTAAGCGCCAGGGTATTTCTCCATGGCGCGGGAGATGCGGTCGGCCTCGTCGGTCTCATTCCACGGCAACCCTTCAACCCAATGCTGGACGCAGTTCCGGATGATGCCGTTATCCATAACTGGCATCGAGTTCTCAAAAGGCCATCGCCCGGACACGACCAGAGCGGATATCTCGTCCTTCCGTCCCATCCTCGTCATCCGCTTCCTGCAATCTCCCACATCGATCCAGAGCCTTTCAGCGAAACGGGGCGCATCAGGACCGTGCATGATCCTGTTGCAGGCGTCACGGAAAAGGTATATCCTGTATCCAGTGATCTCTGCCAATGCCAATTCGAAGAACTTCTTCGTCTTGTTCTTACTGAGCATCTGTTTGAGATCCATGGAGTTCGACAACCGGGGGGGATTGATGTGCTTTCACCCCTTGAACGACAAAGGGATATTTATTCGATGTCCGAACAGCAAAGGTGAATTGTGTGGATGATTCGATTGAAAACCAATATTAGGGTATGGCCCAGTATCGGCTATGATGTTTGAGTGCCATTGTTGCGAGCGAAGTCCATCACGGTGCCGATGATGTTGTTCAGACCATCGCTTCTGGAGGGGGAGAGGTTGGTGCTGAGCCCAATATCGTACAGAAAGAACAGTTGCGTATTCAGTATCTCCCCGGGCGGTCTTCCGTCCAGGACCCTAAGCAGCAACGACAGTATGCCCTTGGTTATCAGCGCGTCGCTGTCCGCTTCCAGTTTTATGATGCCGTTCTCCATGCGCATCTTGAGCCAGACGTTCGACTGGCAACCGGGTATGGAGTTCTCATCGTTCCTTTCATCCTCCTCAAGAGAACCCAGTTCGCGGCCCATTTTTACAAGGGCCTCGTAAACGTCGAACCAATCCGCCATGCCCTCGAACTCGGCCACGATCTCATTTTGCGCTGCGACTATGGTCATGCTATCAAGCGAATATGCTGCGTACTCTCTCGAGACCTTCCAAGAGGACATCGATCTCTTCGATGGTGTTGTAGAGTGCAAGGCTGGCCCTGACTGTACCGGTGACGCCATAGTGGTCCATCACCGGTTCTGCGCAATGGGTCCCGGTCCTCACGGCGATACCCATTTTGTCCAAAATCCGACCCACATCGTAATGATGGAGACCTTCCAGATTGAACGAGAACACCGGGCACCGCAGGGTTGCATCGCCGTAAAGGGTCAGCCCTTCGAACCGGCCTAGGGATTCCAGCATGTGCTCGGTTAGCCGTTCCTCATGGGCTGCTATCTCGTTCATGCCTAGGCCGGTCATGTAATCCAGCGCCGCTCCCAGGCTGATAGCGCCTATATAGTTGGGGGTGCCCGCCTCAAACTTCAGCGGCGGCTCCGCGTAGGTGGTGCCGCCCACCTTCACATTGGCCACCATCCCCCCTCCGCCCTGGTACGGAGGCATTTCCTGCAACCACTCGGATTTGCCGTACAACGCCCCTATGCCGGTCTCGGCATGAACCTTGTGACCGCTGAATGCCAGGAAGTCACAGTCTATATCCTTGACGTCCACCGGGATGTGCGGTGCGGACTGGGCAGCGTCGACCAGAACGGGCACTCCATGGCCATGGGCCACGGAAACCATCTCCTTGACAGGGTTGACGGAGCCCAGCACGTTGGACACGTGGCTTACGGCGAGCATCCTCGTATCGTCGCTTATCATCTCTTTAAGAAGATGGAGCTCAAGGTCGCCTTGGTCATCGAACGGTATGGTCCTCAGGGATGCTCCGCTGCGCTCGCATGCCATCTGCCACGGGACGATGTTGGAATGGTGCTCCATCTCGGTGACGATCACCTCGTCGCCCTTCCGCAGATAAGCGGATGAGAAGGACTGCGCCACCAGGTTGATGCTGTCGGTGGTGCCGCTGGTGAATATGACATCCTCGTCCCGGGGGGCGTTTATGAACCCCCTTACCTTGGACCTTGCGGCCTCGTAGGCGGCGCTGCACCTTTCGCTCAGTTGGTGCACTCCGCGGTGTATGTTGCTGTTATGCTGCGCATAGTGATCGATGACGGCATCAATCACACACTGTGGCTTCTGAGAGGTGGCAGCGTTGTCGAAATACACCAATGGCCTTCCGTGCACATCGGTGCAGAGTATGGGGAAATCCTCTCTCACCTTGTACACATCAAACATGACCATCCACCTCAGTTGCCCAATCTCAGCAGCGAGAACCATCCGTTCTCATCGGTGTAACGCTCGCGGATCGCCAATCCTGCGCTTCCGACGAGCCTCTCGATCCGCTCCATCGTGAACTTGTAGGAATTCTCGGTGTGGATCGTCTCCCCCTCCTCTATCGTTATCGGGGCCTCCAGGCCATCCAATTCAATGCTCATGGGCGAGATGGCGCGCAGATGCATCTCGATACGGGACTCGTTTGGGTTGAAGAATGCCAAGTGCTCGAAACTGTTCGGGTCCAGATGACTGCCGATGAGCCTGTTCACCACGTTCACGATGTTGAGGTTGAACTCGGCGGTCACCCCTTGGCTGTCGTTGTAGGCCCTCTCCATAACCGTCACGTCTTTCACCATATCGAGTCCCAGCAGCATCTCGTCACCGGGCCGCAAAACCTCCTTAAGCTCCTGGAAGAAGCCATGGGCCTTCTCCTTCTCCAGATTCCCGATGGTGCTGCCGAAGAACGCCAGCAAGCGGTCCCGGCCGTCGGGCATGCAATCCAGATGCGACAGGAAATCGCCAACGATTCCATGTATGTCCATACCCGGGAACCTCGTACGGAGGTTGGCCGCCGATTCCTCCACCGCCGACCTGCTGAAGTCCACCGGCACGTAGCGAAGGGTGGGGATGTCGGCCGGCGGGACGCGGTCCAGCAGTATGGATATCTTGGAGCAGTCGCCGCTTCCCAGCTCCACGATGTCATGGCCTCTTAGGCCTTGGGCCAGGGAGTCCGCTGCCACGGCTATGAGCTTGGTCTCCACCTGGGGAGGATAGTACTCAGGAAGCTCGGTTATCATCTCATAGAGCTTGGAGCCCCGCTCATCGTAGAAGAACATCGAGGGGATCTCCTTCGGCTCCTTCATCAGACCGTCCACGATGGAATCGGCCAGATGCGAACCTTTCAATTCCGGGAGGAAATCCTGGATGATGAGGCCCCCCTCCGCCACGCTGGATCGCTCAGATGCCATATATCCTCCCGCTTATCCTGATGTCCGACGGCTCTCCGGTCTCGATGGGGTTCGCGTCATCCCTGCTCCATTCGAACCATCCCCCGTCATAGACGGATATCCGCGGCCACCCCAATAGCCAAGCGTTGAAGAAGGCCTCGCTGCCCCTCCAGCCGGTGCCGCAATAGAAGGCGTTGTGCTTGTCGGAGGTTATGCCCGCCTCGGCCCACATCCTCTCGATCTCCTGGCATTCACGGGTGGTATGGTCGAGATTGCGGTAGTTCTCCATGTGATATGCGTCGCTGCCGCAGTTGCCGAACACCGCGCCGGGTATCCTCCCTTTCTTCTCGATGTAGTTGTAACCGCTCACCTTGCCGATGAGCTCGGGCCAACTGCGCACGCAGACCAGGTTGGCGTCCTCGGACGCCAGTATGCGCTTGGCCTCTTCGGTGTCCACCGCGAGCCCGGGATTCTGCGGGATCTCCGCACCGAACACAGTGGCTTTCGTCGTTGGGGGCTCAGAGGTGCTGAGAGGAAGCCCCTCGTCAATCCATGCCTGAATCCCGCCATTCAGCACCCGCACGTCCTTCACCCCCGCATAGAGCATTATGAAGGCGCAACGCATAGCCCCCAGATGGCCGGCGCTGCTGCCGGGGAAGGGGTCGTCGTTGCGTGGATAGGAGAACCTTCCGTAGAGAACTACCGTGCTGTCCTTGTCTATGCCTTTGGACTCCAGCGCGGCCGCGAGCTCCCCGGGGGAACGTCGGTTCCAGACAACGGTGTCCTCCAAGGAGTTGGTGTCAAGGTCCACTGCCCCGGGTATGTGACCATGTTCGTAATCATCGCGACTGCGGTAGTGGCAATGGCATATCACCGGATCTCCGCCCTCGCATGTCGGCGCCGAACCGTTGTCGATCAAACGCTTTAGCCAGCCAGCGGATACCAGATGCTTGTGGCGAGGCAGGCTTTCCATCGGAAGGCCTGGGTCATCGGTCCATTCCTCCACGAAGGCGGAATAGACTCTTACATCGCCATGACCCAGCCTCTGCAGCCCTGAGGCCACTTCCAGAGCGTCCTCTTCAGTGTCACCGTACACCACCGCCCGGGGGAATGAGAGAATCCCTTTGTCCCCGACAATGTCTGGCCAGTCTATGTATCTCATCCACTTGTACGGTAGGCTCTTGGCGCCTTTGATGTGACCCCCTCTCCGTTCGTCTCCTGTCATCCACCCGTTGTAAGCGTCAACGGAGCGGATGTCTATGACGACAGTTCCATCGTCATCGAGGATGTCCAACAGATGAGGCGTGGAAATGGATCGGGAACCGCTCTCTTTATTCATTCGGCCGGTCTCCACCTTCTGTATCGATTGCTAAACATCGCTTCATGCATCATCATAAAGACTGTGTTCGGCGATGTGAGCTTTTCGATAATTATCATCTGTATTAGTTTTTTGTTTCTTACCTTTGTTCTCACAGACTTATCGATACAAGGACGGGGATGGTCCGGTGAAGTTTAAGAACCTCGTGTTCTTCGTGAGCTCTCGAATAACCATATTAGTATTAAGTTAAATTATAATAGCGACTTCCGTAATAAGTAATAAAAATCAACTCGGTACATAAGATAAAAGATTTAACGTGGTTATATGATTAACAGGCTCTACCCCCTATATTTCCACTGGAGATAGCGGTTATCCGAAATGGTGGAATTCAAAGGCGGCGCTTGACGCCCTTTCCCCTGTGAAAATATAGACAACAGTCCGCCGCATATTGCGAGAGAGAATGGGATCCTTGTTGCTCGGTGCGAGAAGGGAAAATATTAGGTTAAACGTCTTTGGTTTAAAATGGGGCCTCCCGCATATCTTTGGTAATCAAAACAAAGGAGCGAGAGACCCATGAGGTATATAGGAATAGATGTTCATAAAAGAATCAGCACCTATTGCG
>PWEN01000035.1 GCA_003553505.1 Candidatus Nealsoniibacteriota bacterium
AGGAAGAGAAGAAAGATGAAGAGGAAGAAAAGAAAGACGACAGTGGAAGCTCCTCTGGCGGTGATGACAAAGAGTCCTCTAAGGATGAAGATGAAGATGTGAAGGATGAAGAGGAGGAAGACAACCAGTCTTCATCCTCAAATAAGGAAGAAAAAGACTCTTCAGAGGAAAAAGAAGTCGAGGGCGACTCTTCCAGTGCAGATTCTGAAAAAGGTGATGATGAGAAAAATAAAGACTAGTTATTAAGTTGTATGAGAAAAGTAAAAACAGTTCTAGCTCTTGTCGTAATGATCTTGACAATCCCCTTCCTTTTTGCAGAAGGAAGTGAGGGGTTAGAAGTTCCGGAAGAAGGCCCTTTATTTGAAGAGCATCAACTTTTTCCGGGAAAAAGCATTACAAAGGAAGACGTTAGAATAAAAAACAACTACAAAGAAGACGTGGAGTTGTCCTTGAAAACAGGAAACATTCACGAAGAAAAAGAGGGAATGGTGTCCTATTTAGAGCTATCCATAGAAGGAACGGATTGCAAGGATACAATAGAAAACTTCTCTAAGGGTGATGCATGGTGTCAGTTTGACAAGCTAGAAGGAGGAGAAGAGAAAACATTTGACTTCACCATTAAATTCAAGACAGACGAAGGATTTAATGAGTATCAAGGAAAACAAGTAGAGTTTGACATACTGATTCGCGGAAAAGGAGAGACGGTAGAAGAAGAGGTCTCTGTTTCAGGAACTGGAGGAAGGATACACCCTCCCACCATCCATAATGTGGAGCACAATGTAGACGAAGATAGTGTGAATATAACCTGGACCACTAATCGTGATGCAAGAAGTGCAGTGGCTTACGGAACCTCGTCAGGTGTTTTTGACGAAAACAAAAATCCTCCTTATGGATATGATCACTACGAAGAAGTTGAAGGAAGAACCAGATCTCACAGCATAACCTTAACAGGCCTGGAACTGGGTGAAACATACTATTATCATGTTATATCCCAGCCTTCAAACAGAGGAGAATACTCCTTTACTATTCCCGAACCAGAACCAGAGCCCGAGCCTGAGCCCGAGCCTGAGCCAGAGCCCGAGCCTGAACCGGAGCCCGAGCCTGAACCGGAGCCCGAGCCTGAGCCGACACCAGACCCAACAGTTTATCGTTTTCTCAGCAAAGAAGCTTGTGAAGATGCGGGATTCCACTGGTATAAAGAAGCTTGTTACTCAGAGCTTTATCCTAGACTGTTCACAAACCAAGAAAAGTGTGAAGAGTATGGATTTTACTGGTATAACGATAAATGTCATGAAGAGGCAGAGGAAGAGGAAGAAGAGCCTACAGTTCAAGCGTTCAACGAAAGACTGCTTGCAGCTCTTGGAGCTATCCCGTTCCCTCCTCTCTGGGTATTGCTTGTCTTGCTTCTCCTGATATTAGCCTTCTTGATACTACTGTGGCTTTTCAGGAAAAGGAAAAAGACAAATGAAAACAAGGAAGACTTGACGCTTAGATAAAGCTTCTTCAGAAAAAACGAACCCGCCAAAATTTGGCGGGTTTGTTGTTTTTCAAAATTACTGTAAAATTGCAGTGAAAATAATTTATCTTTTATGGAGCTTGCTGCATCAAACATACACATGATAGTGTTTTCTTTGTTTGCCATAATTCCCGGAGTTCTTTGGCTTCTTTTTTTTCTAAGAGAAGATGCTCATCCAGAACCCGCAGGAATGATAGCAAGAGTTTTTTTATACGGCTCTCTTGCAGCTATTCCTGTAACAGCCATATTTATTTTGCTCGACCCTTTTTGGATTGAATTTCTTCCTCCGGCACTTCTAGGAATAGCAGTGATCGTATTATTTACACCTCTTCTAGAAGAGATCACAAAATATCTCTCTGTAAGATTTTCCGCCTTAAAACACCCTGAGTGCGATGAGCCAGTAGATTTTATGATATATGCCGTTACTGCTGCACTGGGCTTTGCCACCGTAGAAAATATACTCTTTCTTTTGCCAACAGTTCCCGCATTTTCCTTGCAAGAAATAATAATGGGAAGCTTCTTTAGATTTATAGGAGGAACTCTCTTGCACGCCCTTGCTTCCGCGGTAATGGGCTACTTTATAGCTCTCTCTGTTTTAAGAAAAAGAAAGATACTCACGCTTGCAGGAGTTATTGCCGCTATAATACTGCACAGCTTTTACAACTTCCTAATAATACACGAACAACTCAATTATCTTGTTGCGCCTCTGCTCGTGTTCTCTTTCTTGCTTGTTTTATCTTTTTTCAAAAAAATGAGAAAAAAGAACGTTGCCGTTAATAGACAACTTTGATATATTTCCCAAAATGTCTCAAATATTTCCACTTTTCATTATACTTATTGCCGGGCTGGTTTTCTCGCAGGCATTTCAAAGATTTCATGTGCCGTGGACAGTGGCACTAATAGCGGGAGGAGTGGCAATTGGTCCTTTTGGCTTAAACATAGTTTCTCCCGACCCCACGCTGGAGTTTTTAAAGTATCTCGGATTAGTGTTTTTGATGTTTATGGCAGGAATGGAGACACGCCTCTCCGGATTCAGAGAGGTGTGGAAAGAGTCATCTCTTATAGGGGCAATAACTGGCTTTATTCCTTTTATTGTCGGTATAATGATCGGAATTTATTTCGGATACGACACCTCTACTGTGGCTCTTCTGGGCATAATATTTGTGTCCTCATCTATCGCTATAGCAATCCCCGCTTTAGAGTCAAAAGGCCTCTTGCACTCTCATATCGGAAAAACAATAACATCTTCCATTGTTATACAAGATATTGCCAGTCTACTGCTGTTAGCAGTGCTCTTGCAGTATGTTGCTCCCGGAATACTTCCTCTTCCTTTGTTTGTCACTTTTTTTGCTTTTGCTTTGCTTATAGCAACATTAATAAAGTGGGGAATTCCACGTTTGCGCCTAATATTTGAAAAATACGAAGGACGTTTTGATCCTTTCGAACAAGAAACAAGAGTTATTTTTGCAATACTTGTCGGAACAGTGATAGTTTTTGAGTTCCTCGGGCTTCATGCCATTGTGGGAGCATTCTTTGCAGGACTGATACTCTCGGAAATAATTAAAGAAAAAGAAATAAAGGAAAAGTTGCATGTAATGGCTTACGGCCTTTTTATTCCCGCATTCTTTGTAATACTGGGAATAGATACCAATATAGGTGTTTTCTCAGATATCCACAGCATCATACCTTTATTTATCACAATATTGCTTGGCTCTGTAATTGCTAAGTTTGCAGGCGGATGGATATCGGCAAAAATCTCCGGATTCACCTCCCAGCAATCCACTCTTGTAGGAGGATCGTGCATACCAAAACTATCTACAGCACTTGCTATAGTTGCTGTTGGTCAACAGCACAACATTATTACAGAAGAGCTAGCAACAACACTTATAATGCTCAGTATAGTAACCGTATTTATCAGCCCCTTATTGGTGGGAAGAGCCACAAAGAAAGTAAAAGAAAATTATCTTGTGGTAGAAAAAGAAAATTAACTATTTCCAGCTTATCTTGTACTCATCATAATCGTCGCCTTCATGTGCACACTTTGTTTCCTCGACATCCACTTCCTCTGAAGATGTGAGAATCTTTGCGGCAGCAGAAAAGTATCCTTTGTGCTGAACACACAAAACGGGATGGGTACGATACCCCTTTTTTTGAACAATAGCAAATTTATCCTCCTTGTTTAGTTCTTTACAGAAAAGCTCACCAAAGTCATAGTACCTTCTCCAGTACTTGGGAACTATGTTAAATCCTCTCTCTATGGAGATAAAGTAGCTAAAAATAACTCTGGTTATAAAGGAAGTTTTAAGAGAAAAAACTCCCAGATCAAAAATATCTTTTTCCGTCCAACCAAAAACTTCCTTTGCAACTACTACAGAAAGAGAGTTTATTCCTTCATTGACCCACTCACTGCGATCTATCTTGTCAAATTTTATAGGAAATCCCAGTTCTGCCATTTTTTCCTCCACCTTCCTTACTCCTTCACTCCCCTCTTTCATTATTATATAGTCGCGTCTCGTTTTAAACGCTTCTCCTCTTACGTTACCGGAAAAATCTTTTAGCTCTCGAGCTACTTTTTGAAGATCTTCGCTCATTATTACAAATCATCGGGATCTACAAGCTGACCCATAAACAGGATGGTGTTCGTGTTTGCTTCTTCTATAACAAAAAAGAAAGGTTTATTGAACTCTACAATTGTTTCTTGTGGAACCGACTCTACTCTCATTTCCACCGCTGTGGCAGCTGCTGCCTCAGACCCTTTTTCATCAACCTCAATAAAAGAGGAATGAAAAACCTCGCTCATGTAAACATTCAATCCAAGATCCTCTAAGTCAACCATCTCTGAAAAATCGGCTCTACTCTCATCAAAAGCATCCATCATTCCCATCGACCTTAAAACTTCCTTGAGGGTCAAATCATCTTCCATAGTAAACTTGGGAACTCTTAAGGTAATTTCACCTTCATTTGTCGGCTTAATGTTTTCAAAAGTTTCTCTGTCAAGATCTTCATAAAGATTACTCAAGTTACCGTCAAGAGGCATAAAGGCATGAAAAAGATAGTCCCCTTCTTCATACTCAAGCGTAGCCGCCTGAATATTTTCACTTATTCCATATCTGTAATCTCCCTTGTTCTCCATCATATCCACCTCCACTTCTCCTTGAGGAGACTCAAAAGGAGATCTTCTCGTCTTGTCTTCATCAAACTCTTCTTTCCAGCTTCCTTTAAAATAGATCGCATTTACAAGATAAGCAATTACATCTTCATCTATCTGTCCAGAATCTATTATCTCTTCTATTTTCTCTTTTGTCTTTTCGCTGACCCATTCATTTATCGGCTTTCCCGTCTCCGGCAAGCTTGATATTTCAGCATCAAAATATCTTGCACCGTCATCCTTGAAGTTCTCTTTAAACGGAATGTCTTCTCGCAAAAACAGTGCATTTGCAATAGAAACTTCTGTTACCGGAGAAAAATGCTCGAGATAAATTCTGAGATCACGAAAGTCCTTTTTTAGCTTCTCTATATCAATTCCCTCTAGTGCCAACACCTCCGCCATCTCTTCTGCGGTTTCTCCGTCAGCGCCGATATAAGCTATAACAAGCGCAGAATGAATGCTGTAGGGAGACATAAATCTGTTCTCATCTTCCGCAGCATGACGATAAATGTCAAAAGCAAAATCACCAACAGAAGCAGATGCTTCACTTAAATCTTCCGGATCCGCAATCTCAGGAGCGGGCTTGTCATCATAAAAAGTAACAAATGCAAAAACGGCAAGTGCTATAACGGCTATTAAAATTAATATTTTTTTCATTTTATTATGTTATTATTTATTTTTAGTATGATATTTAGTATAACAAAAAAACAGAAAAAAAGACAACTTTCTCTGTTATATATCCGAAACCCTATCTTTTAAAATCACTTTAAAGCGATCTATGTTATTTATGTCTTGAGAGTGAGCTATCGGTGTGCGCGAAAAACGATGACGAGAACCATCCTTTTTATGGACATGAACAACCTCGCTTTTAGAGTAGTCTGTGTTCTCGGCAGAAGTAATAACAATTCCCTTTTCCAAGTAGTCATAAACCTCTTCCACTTCTCGCAGACTCTCATCTGCAATGTAGGGAAAATTATCAACTATCTTCTCTTTATAAAGGTCTGTAAAGAAGTCATAGTCACCCATTTCTTCATCAAAAACAAGCTGTTCTTGATGAGACACAAAAGAGTATCCCGGACCAATGACCTTAGAGTAAAGATCAGGCTCTTCCGGTTTTAAAACTCTTCCTGAAATAATTAAATCTACCTTATTTTTGCTTAGATAATAAATACTTTCTTTCGTGGAACTGGTTCTAACGGCTTTAACACCACTCTCTTCAAGGCTGTCAAGTATATAATAAAAAGTAGGGCAAGCAGCGACGGCTAAGGGTATTTCTTGTTCTGAACTTTGTTGAGAGAAAACAATCATAACAAACAAGAACATCACGGCTATCACCCCCAAAAATACTTTTTTATAACTCATATCTTTTAATTTAAATGATAAACAAAAAAACTATCTTGGTTAATAATACACAAAAACCACCCTCTGCAAAAGGGTGGTTAAAACTCTCTTCCAGTAAGCTTTACAGGAAGCTAATCTCTATTCTTTGAGAATTTTCACCCTCTTCATCTGTGTAAAAGAGAGCATATATGTTTCCGCCGTACTCCTCTCCTGCTATCTCCGCGGCAAGGTTAAGCTCATATTCATTCTCCTGAGAGTCCGTTCCTACTACTTCATACTCTCCATGGTGCCCCCTGTCTTCCAGCATTTCTCTTACCTCAATCACATCATCAGGTGTAATATTCCTGTTTACAACATATGAAAGGACAAGTCCTTCTTCTGCTGTATTTGTAAGCTTAGGAGCTTCCCCAAATACCTCTTCAAATATGCTTCGAAGATCTTCGTCCATAAGCATATTACGATCACTTACAGGCACTACTGTTTCCGCTTGATGATAGGGATCATCTTCCCTTGCTTCATCTCTTTCTTCTTCAGTTTCTTCATCTCTTTCTTCTTCAGTTTCTTCATCCACTTCTTCCTCTCTTTCCTCTTCTACGAGGTCCTCTTGACCATAAAAGTACCACCATCCACCAGCAAGCAAAAGAACAACAATGATGACAATGACGATTGCTAACTTTTTACCCATAAAAACATTTTATTATTACAAATAAACGACCTTTAAATTTTTATCTTCTCAGCATACTGTCCGATAAGAGGAAGTTGTTTCTTCTTACCTCCCAACACATTTATTATTCCTATAATAGCAAGCACAAGGCAAGCTAAAGAAACGAGAGGAGCAATTATCCATCCCAAAATAGGGACTACCCCTACAAACATAGCGACCACAGCAGTAATAAGAAGCACGAGCCCTTGCTTAATGTGAAACTTAACAAACTCGTCTTCCTTGTTTGTAAGAATAGGAATTATTACAAGAATGCCCAAATAACTCAAGGCTGCCATGATATTAACCTCTTCTCCTTCTTTTTGTTCTTCTTGAGAAGAAGATTCTTCCGATGTTTCCTCTAAGCCTTCTTGGCTCTCTTCTTGTTCTTCTAAGTTGTTGTCTTCAATCATAATTTATAACTTTAGAAATCACAAAGGACCTTTAAGCTAATTCTATCTCAAAAAAGGATTTTGTGTCAAAATAAAGATTGTTGGTGCAAGTTCATTTGTTTTCATGACCAGCTACTCAACAACGGTATCTTGCTTGTTTTCATTTTCTTCGCCGCCCTCAATCCACTCTAGCTCTATTTCAAGACTTTTTTTTGTTCTTCCTTTTATTTCCTCTTCAACCTTAATCTCAATAGTTAAGTTTGAAGGAATATGAAGCTCTGTCTCTTCTTCTCCTTTTCTGAGAACAACCTTTCCTTCTTCGATTTTGTCAGCAAAACTCCTCAACACAGAAGCTACCTCTTGAGAGCTTCTTTGTTCTTCACTTTTAAACAATATTTTTTCCATAAAATTTAATTTAAGATTAATAATTTTCCGTTTTTAACTCCTTCATATCTATTGATTATTGAACGTATCTTTTTATTTTTTCGGCAATAACGATGATCTCACTGTTTTCTATATCGATAACCTCCCCTATAACTGTCACTGCAGATGGGCCAATGCCGCCTGACATATCTTTGAGTTCTGCGAGAGTAAGATTATCATCGTGTACTCTTTCAGTTCCAGCTACAAAGGTTGTTATCTGCGTTTCAGGAGAAGTTTTGACGCTAATCACAACACCTTCAATAAAACGACCAACAGAACTACCGTCATCTTTAAATTCAGTATAGGTAATAATACCTTTAAACATTTTTTCTTCTAAATCAAAGCTTTCATGCTCAGGAACAATATCAAAATCAAATACTTCTCCTGTTCTCATCTCCGCATTTAATTCTTCAATCACTATCATCTCTTCCGATTCCTGTAGCTGAGGATTGTGTGCATAAAAATAATAAACACCTGCAACGACAAGAAATACTATAACAATTGCAACTATGACGACTGATAAAATGTTTTTCATACTACTTAAATTAATTTTTATTTATTAATCTTATTAAGTTCTTTTTTAAGCTTCTCTACTTCTTTCTCTAGCTTATTAACCTTTGATAATGCCGCTATAGCAAAAACAAAAGCAATTGGTGTAAGATATACTAATATTTCCATTTATTTTTTATTTCCTTTGTTTTTTTCTAAAGATTTCGTAAAGCGCAAAAAGAGTAAAGCCGACACCAAGACCAATAAATAGTCCTGCAATAAAGTTTCCAAAAAGAAGCCCAAATCCCATGCCACCTAAAACTCCAGCAGGAATAAACAACCCTCCGGGAGAGTCGTCGTCTTCTCTAATCTCTTTTTTTATTTTTTCGACAATCTCCTCTTTTATTTCATTTTTTACTTTTTCTCTATCTTCCATGATTTTTTAGTTTATTTAATAAACGACACTGTTATTATAGCACAAAAGAAACAAGTGCTACTCTTTAAAAACAAAAACCTCTTCTATTTTTTTCCCAAAAACTTTACTAACATCATAAGCAAGCTTTAGCGAAGGATTGTACTTTCCTTTTTCCAAAAAAACTATTGTCATTCTTGTGACTCCCACCTTTTCTGCAAGCTGTTCTTGGGTTAGATTTTCTCTTGCTCTTAATTCTTTTATTCTCGTTTTCATTTGCTATAACTCTTTGTTTTTCAATAAAGATTTAAACAGTACGGCAGAGATTATCATTACAAGAAGTGTTAAAGAAATGCCTTGCGACAATTCTATGCTAGCAACCTCTAAAGCATCAATCCAAAACAAGATATTTAAAAATACAAGGGTTATAAGCCAAGAATATGAAATTCCTCTAGTGCTTATCTTTCTTGTTCTTTCATCTTGACTCACTCCAGCACCAAGCTTGTTTAATCTTATAGTCTGAACAACAACCAAAACTACTCCCAATCCAATGAATAAAAAGCCTATTAAATTACCGGCCATTCCGCTAAAATAATAAAATGATCCAAGAAGCATCAAAAGCATTCCTGAGATAATAGAAACTGTGTATTCTTTTTCTTTTGTCATGCTTTTTAATAATTAATTTATACTACAACAAAGCGTAGCAGAAAGAGAATATTTGTCAAGTATTTTTATCATTATGATAAATAAAATTATCAATTATTCTTGTAAACAAAAACCCGAGAAACTCTCGGGAATTATTGCTCTTAGTTTTCCTTGTTCGCTCTTATCCTTTGCTCCGCGCACTGAACAACGTTAGAACCTATTTAGTGAAAACTTGACAAAATGCTAAAATAATAATAAGATGTGAGTAGAATTCACAGGAAAAAGCACCTCTTAGGGTTCCGTCCCTCTGCGGTGCTTTTTCATTTTGATCTCTTCTTGTGCTTTAATTTCGTCTGTAAATTATCGATAAAAATAATTTTTTCTCTAGCTGTTTTTTTAATTAAGCTTGAACAAGTTTTGCTATAAGGGCTAATTACACATTCCAGTTTCTTTTTTCCATAGAGAAACTTAACCAAAGAATAAAAATCTCCATCGCTTGAAATAATCACTGCTTTATCATATTTGTTGAGGTCAATCATCGCCTGAAGGACAAGATCTGCATCTATATTTCCTTTTATATTACCATCTCCATCAGGAATTGTCGGCTTGAACATTAAAACATAACCTGCTTTTTGCAAGAAAGAATAGAGATCTTGATTCCCAGAAACGTAGCCTATAAAATAATACGCTGTTGTTACGGCGTATTTTTCTTTCAAATATCTACGAAAACGGAGAAAGTCTAACTTCCATCCAAGGCTTTGTATTCCAAGATTAAGATTTTGCCCATCGATAAAAGCATAATTGTTTTCTTTTTTCTTCATATGCCCAATTATATCACGAAACAAAAACCCGAGAAATAATTCTCAGGATTTTTTGCTTGTTCTTTCTTGTTCGCTCTTATCCTTTGCTCCGTATTCTGAACGAAATCCGAACTTTTTTCAAAGAGAATCCCGAACAAGAATGAGGTGCGTTTCCGCTTGCCTCCGCTTCGCTACGGCAAACCAAAACAGAAAAATTTTCTCTACAT
>PWEN01000033.1 GCA_003553505.1 Candidatus Nealsoniibacteriota bacterium
ATACCACCTTGCTCTTTGTTCACGATCGTATTTTATGGGGCTTGGCATACGCATATTTTTATTAGTTAACACCTGTTACCCTTCAGTATATCAAGTGTCACCCCATGGTGTTAACTATACAATCTATTTTATTTTTTGAAAAAATAAGTTATAATAAACAGCAATGAGAAGAGTAGCTGTCATCATCCCGATTCTTTTAGCTACACCTTTGCTGGTAAACGCAGGGCTTGTCGCTTGCACGAGAGAGCAAGTTCTGGCAGGTGATTGTGGATTATGTAGTGTTGTTCAAACATTTTTGAACGTTTACGAGCTTTTTGCTTTTACTCTCATTCCTATTCTTGCTGCCCTGCTCTTTGCTTGGGGCGGTGTAATGTTCTACTTTTCCGCGGGAAACCCGGAGAAAGTGGGGAAGGGAAAAAAGATTCTCATAAACACCCTTGTTGGTCTTTTCATTGTGTATACGGCATACTTTACCGTAGGAATGTTCCTGGAAGCGATAGGCTACTCAGAAGACTGGTATAATTTGGGATGCTGAAACGCCCTCATAACTCAATCGGCAGAGTAGCTGACTCTTAATCAGTTTGTTCCAGGTTCGAGTCCTGGTGAGGGCACACATTAAAACTTAAAACACTATCTATAAAATGCTTACAAAAAAAGAAAAAGAAGAAGTACTAAAGGAGTACAACGATACAGGAGGAACAGAAGCACAAGTTGCTTTGCTTACTAAAAGAATAGAAAGGTTTTTCGATCATATGAAGAAAAATCCCAAGGACCTGCACTCCAAGCGGGGCCTTCTTGGTATGGTAAGTAAGAGAAGAAAACTTCTTTCTTATCTAAAAAAAGAGGATGAAGAAAGATACAAGAACCTGATCAAAAGGATGGGTTTAAAAAAGTAAATTAGTTCATGACCATAAAACACAAAGGTCAACGTGTCGCTGTTCTTATCGACGTACAGAACCTTTACCACTCCGCAAAAAAGCTCTACAATTCGCATGTCGATTTCAGTAAAGTAGTAGAGACCGCAGTAAGCAAGAGAAACTTGATCCGTTCTTTTGCTTACGTAATAAGGACAAAAACGGGAGAGGAAAAGTCTTTCTTTGAAGCACTTACCAATCTGGGAATAGAAACAAGAATAAAAGACCTTCAGGAGTTCCAAGGAGGTCTTAAGAAAGGAGACTGGGATGTAGGCATAGCAATCGATGCCGTCCGTATGTCTGTTAGTGTAGATACAGTTGTTCTTGCTACAGGAGACGGAGACTTCATACCTCTTATTGAGTACTTAAAAAACCACGGTAAGCGTGTAGAAGTTATCGCTTTTGAGAGGTCGGCCTCTTCAAAATTGAAAGACTCCGCAGACGAGTTTATAAACTTGGAAGAAAACACAAGAAGATTTTTACTGAAAAGATTAAACACATGAGTAAACACACAATACAAATAGAAGGAAAAACCCTTTCTGCAAAAATAGGCTCTCTTGCCAAGAGAGCAAATGGTGAGGTTGTCTTGCAGTACGGAGAAACGGTGGTTATGGCAACCGCCACAATGGACAACAAAGACACGGATAAAGATTTTTTCCCTCTTTCCGTAAACTATGAAGAAAAGTTTTACGCCGCGGGAAAGATAGGAGGATCACGTTATACACGTCGCGAGGCAAGGCCTTCCGATAGAGCAACCCTTGTTTCCCGTATGATAGACCGAGCCATAAGACCGCTGTTTCCAAAGGAGTTAAAAAAAGAGATACAGATTATTGTAACTTGTCTTTCTTGGGATGAAGAGAACGATCCCGGAGTTCTGGGAATGATGGCAGCGTCTCTCGCACTTCACGTGTCCGACATTCCTTGGAACGGCCCACTGGGAGCCGTACGCATAGGAGAAAAAGAAGGAAAATTAGCTGTAAATCCTGAAAACAAGGATCGCGAAGAAGAAGAGATGGACTTCATATTAAGCGGGTTCCCAAAAAACGAAGAGATAATCATAAACATGATCGAAGGAGGTTTTGAGGAAGAAAAAGAAGAAAGAGTGATGGAGGCGGTAGATGCAGCCAAAGAACCCATTCTTCTGTATTGCAACATGCAAGAAGAGATAGCATCAAAAGAAGGTAAAACAAAGCAATCTCTTGAAAAGCCTCACACAAATAAAGAGCTGGAAGAAGAGATAAGAAAGAAGGCAGAAAAGAAGCTAAAAGAGATATTCTCTTCCAAGGAAGACTGCATGCAAAAAGCAAAGGATCTGAAAGAGGAGATAATCTCCGAAATGGAAGGTCGTGAAGAAAAAGAGATAAGCTACGCTTCTTCCTTTTTCGATGACCTCATAAGTGAGATAATAAGAAAGAACGTAATAGAAAAAGAAGAACGGATAGATGGCAGAAAACTTGACCAATTAAGAGAGATAAATATAGAGGCAGGAGTGCTTCCAAGAACACATGGCAGCGCGATATTTACAAGAGGAGAAACAAAATCACTTTCTATTGTTACTCTTGGTGCTCCCGGCGACCAACAGTTCTTTGACGAGATGGAGTTTACCGGTAAAAAGCGCTTTATGCACCACTACAACTTCCCTCCTTACTCTGTGGGAGAGGTAAAGCCAGTACGCGGACCCGGAAGAAGAGATATAGGGCACGGGATGCTGGGAGAGAAAGCTCTTCTTCCTCTTATACCTGACGCAGACAACTTTCTTTACACTATCCGCGCCGTATCAGAGATACTGTCTTCTAACGGATCAACTTCTATGGCTTCCGTGTGCAGCACAACAACGGCACTAATGGATGCGGGGGTTCCCATAAAAAGACCAGTAACGGGAATATCGATCGGACTTGTAAAAGAAGGTGAGGAGTACAAGCTTCTCACTGACATACAAGGAGAAGAAGATCACTGTGGAGACATGGACTTCAAGGTTGCCGGAACAAGGGAGGGAGTAACAGCCATACAGATGGACGTGAAAATAGAAGGAATAACAACACAGATGATGAAGGAAGCTCTTGAGAAGGCAAAAGAAACAAGACTACAACTAATAGAGAAGATAGAAGAGGTTATTGATTCTCCCCGGAAAGACATCTCTCCCCATGCGCCGCGCGTAGTAATGATAAAGGTAGATCCTTCAAAGATAGGAGAGGTTATCGGGCCCAAAGGAAAGAATATAAACAGAATAATAGAAGAAACAGATGCCTCCATAGACATAGAGGACGATGGACGCATATTTGTCATCTCAAAAGACAAGGAGTCTGCACAAAATGCGATGGACCAGATAAAAGAAGTTACTCGCGAGGTTGAGATGGGAGAAATATTTCAAGGAGAAGTCAAGAAGTTGTTCGATTTTGGAGCTGTAGTAGAGATACTTCCCGGACAAGAAGGATTGGTCCACATATCAGAGATGGCGGATCGCAGAATAGAGCGCGTAGAGGATGAAGTAAAGGTGGGAGACAGTGTGCCCGTAAAAGTAATAAAGATGGAAAACGGCAAAATAGGGCTGTCGATAAAAAAAGCCAAAAAGAGCTAAGTAAGCATTAAAAATAAACAACAAATCCTCCCTGAGCGGAGGTTTTTTGTTTTACACTTGCACAAAATTAGCACAAAGGATAGAATGAATAACTACTATCCTTACACAAAAACAAAAAGGCTTATGCAAAACAAAAACTACAAACAAGCTCTACAAGAAATAGATGAAAAGCTGTCTTCTCTTTTAAAAGAAAAGGAGGAGGCAGAAAACAGATCAGAGGAGCTTGATATAAATATAGCAAAAGCCACCGAGAAAAAAGAGCAGCTGGAAAAAAGCCTTGCTGCAGTCTCTCAAAGAGAAAAAGAGATAGAAAAGGAGGAAAAAGAGATAGAAAAGGAGAGAGAGAATGCGCAAAACATCGAAGAAGAAAAAGAGCTCGGGAAAAGAAGATGGAAAGCGGAAGATGCAAGAAAAGAAACGGAGAAAGAGCGCTGGAAGTGGGAAGAAAAGATTAAAGAAACAGAAAAAGAGCTTTTTTCTCTAAACGAAGAAAGGTCCTCTTTACTTTCAAGAAAAGAAGATGTAGAAAGAGAGATAGATGAGCTTTCAGAGAAAAAAAGAAACATAAAAGAAGAGTCTTTGCAGTCCGAAATAGAAAAGAACGAAAAGAAAAAGACAAAACTACTGGAAGAGAAAAGCGAGATCGACAATAAAAGAAAGCAGCTGGAAAGTGAGGCGGAAGAAATAAAAGAACAAGAAAGAAAAATAGAAGAGGAAGAGAAAGAGATAGAGAAGAGAGAAGAGGAATAGAAAGACTCGGAACAAAAACGTGCCATAAAGAAAGAACGTTGGGAAGCAGAAGACAGAAGAAAAGAGATAGAGAAGAGAAGATGGGAAGCAGAAGAAAAGGCACTGCAATTAAAAAATGAAGCAGAGGAAAAGAACGCCTCTGTTGCAAACATAACGGAGGAAATAGACTCTCTCATAGAAGAGCTAAACAAACAAAAAGGCGCTTCTTATATGAAAAAGGAAAACAAAAAAGAGGAAAAAACGGAGGAATCAAAAACAATACAGGAGCCAGAAAAAGAAGATCTTCCCGAAGAAGATTCGTCTTCCGAAGACATTCCTAAAGATGACTTGCTCTCCTCTATACAAGAAGAGATAACGGCGATTGAGGCTGAAAAGAAAGACTTGGAAAAAAAGAAGACACAGATAAGAGATAATCTACAGATGGTAAAAAGGAGAGAGGATGAGATAGAAAAGGAAAGCGAAAAAGTAAAAGAAGAAGAGGATCTCACAAAAGGAACCGAGGACGAAGAAGAAACGAGAAAGAAAAGGTGGCAAGTAGAAGAAGACAGGAAAAAAGTGGAAGAAGAAAGATGGGGCATAGAAAAAGAGATGAGTGAGGTTGAAGAGAAGATAAAAGAAGTCGAACAAAAAGAAAAGAAAGCGAAAGAAAGAGAAAAAGAAATACTAAGGGAGCAGAAAGAAAAAGAGAGAGAAAAATCTATTGAAGAAAAAAAGAAACTAGCAGAAGAGTACTCTAAAACAAAAGAAGAGAAAGAAGAAAAGCAAAAAAAGGCAGAAGAAGAGAGAAGAGAAAGAGAAATATCGCCGGACGAGGAAAGAGAAGCAGAGATGCACAGAATAAGTGTAGAAAAAGACAAGATGGAGAGAGAGCTGTACTCTGTCATGGAGAAAAAGAAGCAGTTGGAGCTAGAAATAGAAAAATGCTCCATGGACGGAAAACAGATTGAGGCAAAGCTTTCAGAGCTAACAGAGAAAGAAGACGAAATAAGAAAAAGAAAAGAAGATATAGAGGCACAAGAAAAGATCGCGGACAACCCCGAAGAAAAGAAAGAAATAGAAAGAAAAAGATGGGCAGCGGAAGAAGAGAGAAGAGAGGTAGAAGAGGAGGCATGGAAAGTACAAGAAGAGATAAACAAGATAAACAAACAGAAGAAAGAAGCGGAGCTAAGCTACCGTAAGCTTGCAAACAAAGAAGAAGAGGTAAGAAGAAAACAAGAAGACCTCCAAAAAAGAGAGGAGTACTTAAAAATAAAAGAAGAAAAAGCAGCAATCGAAAAGAAAAAAGAAAGCCTAAAAAAAGAAAAGAAAGACTTAGACATAAAAAGAGCAAAAGCAAAAGAAGAAGAGAGTCATATCAAGGAAAAGCTTGACATGATCTTAGAGCAAGAAGAAGAAGCACAAGAGAAAGAAAAAAGAATAGAAGAGGAAGAGGAAGCAGCAAACAATGAAGAAGAAAGAAGAGAAAAAGAAAAAGAAAGGTGGAAAATAGAAGAAAAGAGAAGGGAGATTGAACAAAAAAAGTGGGGCCTAGAAGAGAAGATGACAAGCATAAGAGAGAGAGTAGAAGAAATGGAGTTAAGGTACCAGAAGGTTTTAAATGAAGAGGAGGCCGCAAACAAAGAAGAAGAAGAGATCACAAGCAGAGAAAACGAGGCAGATTTGAAGCAAAAGAAGGCAGAAAAAGAGAGAGAACTAAATCGCATACTAGTCATCAAAAGGTCGCTTGAAGAAAAACAAAGTAAGATCGAAGAAAAGCGTGAGGACATAGAAAATAAACTCAGCGAAACACAAGAAAAAGAAACGGAAGTGAAGAACAAAGAAGAAGAGATAGAAAAAGAGGAGGCCGCAAAAGAAGACCCCGAAGAAAAGAAAGAGGTAGAAAAAAGAAGATGGAAAGCGGAAGAAGAGAGAAGACAGGTAGAGCGAGAGAGGTGGGCGCTGGAAAAAGAGCTTGCCGATATTGAAAAGCAAAAGAAAGAGATAGCTCTTATTATGGAAAGAGAAGAAGCTATAAGGGATGAGCTTACAGAAATAACCCAAAAAATAGAAGAAGAAAGCGCTGAAGATGCGGAAAACGTTCTCGCAAAAATAAGAGAAAGAGAGGAGAAGAGAAGAGAAAAAGAAGAAGAGGAAGAAGAGCAAGAAGAAGAGGAAGAAGAGCAAGAAGAAGAGGAAGAAGAGCAAGAAGAAGAGGAAGGAGAAGAGGAGCAAGAAGGAGAAGAGGAGCAAGAAGAGGAAGAGGAGCAAGAAGAGGAAGAGGAGCAAGAAGAAGAGGAAGATGTAAGCTTGTCTGATCTTGACTTTAAGTTTTAAATTAAAATGCCAATAGTAGACTCAATCAAAAAAGCAAGAGAAAAAGGACAGAGTGATGAAGAGATTTTAGATGAGATAATAAAGCAAAATGAAGACAAGGCTCCTGCTTTTGAAAAAGCAAAAGAGAGAGGAGCAAGTGCAACACAAATAGTAGACGAAATTATTGAGCAGAACACTCCTTATTCAGAAAGAAAGATAACGAAAGACATGCTAGAAAAAGAAAATGAGGAAAGAGAACAGTTTTTAAGAAAAATGGATTCAAGAGAAAAAGGAGAGCCTCTTGAGGAAGAGATTCCTGCACCTCCCGAACCAAAGCCAATACCAGAAGATTCTGATCAACAAGAAGAACCAGAAGATTTTAAAATTCCCCAACAAGAAGAGCCACAAAAAGAAAATGCGCCCCGACCAGATGACCAGTCCACGGAAGGACCTTCTTCCGGTCCGGATGATCAGTTTCCTGGAGAACCTCCTTCCTCCAGTCCGGATGATCAGTTTCCATCCTCTTCCAGTTCAGATAATGATCAGATGAAAGGATTTGGAGACACTCCAGAAGAAGTAAAGAAAGACCCACAATTCTCGCAAGCCATGGAAAGCATGCCTGAAAAACCAAAGGATGATGACAAAATGTGGATAAGAATAATTGTTATTCTTGCGCTCGTTGCTGTAGTCGCAATTGTTTTAGCATTCTTTTACTGGGCACTAATAATGAAACCTCCTACCATTGAAAAGCATGTTATAAAACCGGCCTTCATAGAGAAGGAGGTTTCTCTTCCACGTGCTCCAGTTCCTCTTGTTGACATAAATCCTGCAACCGATGACAGCAGGCGTATTGCTATCACCACCAGAGAGGACTACATAATAAAGATGAGCAATATAATAAACGAAGAGATAAAAGAAGACCTTATACACATAACAACGGAAAACCAGGGAGAAGATCCTCCTGAGATAGTAAACCTGGAGGATTTTTTTAACTTTCTTGATGTAAGATACCCCGATGATTTGTTTGATGTAATAGAAAAAGATTTTACTTTTTTTGTTTACCCCGAAGAAGAAGAAACCAGAATTGGTTTCATGTCAAGAGTCAAAGAAGACGAGGAAAGAAGTATTTCAGACACAGCAAACGAGCTTGAGTGGCAAGTTTTACGACCATGGGAAAAGGACATAGAAGAAGATCTCAAAGAGCTTTTTCTCTTTTTGGGATCAGAAATAGAAGAAAACGAAAAAGATCTTTCTCAAACAAGATATGATAATCACAATATTCGCTATAGAGAAATACCAACAAGAGAACGTGACGCAGTAGAGGTTACGAGCTCACTTTCTGGAGTATTCAAACAAAAAGACAGGGAAGAAAGAATAGCCAGAATAAGCTCGGGAGAGTATATAGTTGTGGATCAAGACCGAGGAATGTATAAAATAATTCTAGAAGGAGATATAGAAGACTACCCGGAAGAAGAAGGCGACAAAGTAACAACGGGATGGATAAGAGACGTAGATGTTGATTTTAAAGAAGCTTTTCACGAAAACATGGGTATATACTATACTGTAGCAGAAAATCTTTTTATCTTTACTACTTCACTCGAGGGAATGAAAGAAATCATTAATAGGATTTAATATGAACAAAAAACAAATAGAAGAGCTAAAGAAAAAACTGGAAGAGAGTAGAAGCTCTTTGCGCAGTACTCTTGAAAAGTTTGCCGAAGAAGACACCAAGCCCGAAGGGGATTGGGACACAAGGTTTCCCGATTTTAAAGGAGGGCTGGAGGAAAGCGCGGACGAAGTAGAAGAGTACTCCTCTCTTCTGCCGGTAGAACACGCCTTGGAAATAAAGCTAAAAAAAGTAAACGAAGCACTTGAAAAAATAGAGAACGAAGACTACGGAAAGTGCGAAAAGTGCAAAGAAGACATCTCTTACGAAAGGCTTTTGATTCTCCCAGAAACAAAGGTTTGCAAAAGATGTAATTAGAGACCCGATCTCTTGTTGATCTCTTCTTCTACGTCTGTTCGCAGACGACCATATTTTATTTTTGACAACTCTTTTGTTTTTTTCCTTGCCTCCGGATCTCCTTTCTGAGGAGGCATTGCATTTATCTTAAAAGGAGAAGAAATGTTTCCATTTATTATCATTTTTACTATGAGCTGGAAATTATCCAGATTAGAGAGGTCCGACTTGGTAAACTCCGGCTGAAACTTGTTCTCCAGAAAGACAGCATCCTCTTCTCCAACACGGTAAGACCCTATGGTTCCCACGTTCCCTATTACTGCATCCTTTATCTCCTGTTTTAGCTGCGGCATATACTGATTTCCTATGTTCAAGCTTAAGCGGTACTTGCGCGCCTCGGAAAGAATAGAGGCAATGCTGTCTGTAGTAAAGTTTTGAAACTCATCCACATAAAGATAGAAATCCTTTCTTCTTTCCTCGCTCATCATGGTTCTGCGCATGGCAGCCATATATATTTTTGAAACAATAATAAGCCCCAAAAGAGAGCTGTTCATTTCTCCCGTCATTCCTTTGGAAAGATTGGCAAGAAATATCTTTCTGTTGTTCATAGCATCCTCTAAATTAAAAGAGGAGTGCTTTTGTCCTACTATGTTTCTCATCATCTCGTTCTGAATAAATCTTCCTATCTTAGAAACGACATACCCCAGCATATCAGATTTTGTTCTTTCAGTTGTCTGCGCCCACTCGTTGAGCCAGAATCCGCGTATTACCGGATTGGTTACTTTTGACACTCTTTCTTTCATAAAACTCTCGTCTGTAAACATGCGCGGAATATCAACTAAAGTTCCGGGGTTCTCCTTGTCTTCTGCTAAGGCAAGCATAGCGTTTCTCATATAGTGTTCAAACATGGGCCCCACCATTTCCGGAGGAAACAACTTCATAAAAATAGAGATCATCTCCGAAACAGCAAAATCTTTTTGTTCCGGAATACTCCACTCTAACATATTAAGCCCACAGGGACGTTCTGTGTCAAAAGGTTCAAACAAAATCACGTCATCAGCTCTCTCAGGAGGAATTATTGAGAGAGTGTCTTCTACAAGTTCTCCGTGAGGATCAACAACTCCCACTCCTTCTCCGTTAAGTATATCTTGACGTATCATGTTGTACATTATCGATGACTTACCTGTTCCCGTTTGACCGATAATGTAAAAGTGTCTCATTCTATCCTCTTTGCTTGCCATATAAACCTCTTTTCTTTCACCTCTAAAAACAGACTCTCCCAAAAGAATCGGACCACTTGCCGGAAGATCAGATGGAGGAGCGGCTTCTTTTGTTTTCTCCCAAGATATGTAGGGCGTTTTTATGTGAGAAGAAGGAAAGTGATAAATGTTTGCCAGTTCTTCTATTCCCAGTAAATTGACTCTTTTCTTGTTGAAGTTGCGAAAAGAAAAGTCATAAACTCCTTTTTTTAGACCCCCTCTCTTCAGGTCTATCGCTTGAAATTCGTTCTCAGAAAGAAAGTGCGTGAAGCTTCTTTTTATGTTTTCTAGCACCTCTTCTGACTTGTGCTCTTCTTTTGCGGCTGCCACTATTCTTATATTCACCTCAAAAAGAGGCTTGCCAATTCTTTCTTTTACGGCACTTAATGTGTTCTCACTTTCTTTTGTTTCTTTTTGCTGATCACTTTTTTCACTAGAAGAAAAGATGTCAGAGATTGTTTTTATTGTTTTAATTAAAAGGCCTTCTTCTAGCTCATTGTGTGCCTCTTTTACGCTCTTTCCTTCTTTCGATATCATGTCAAAGAACCTTTTTTGTTTTCCCGATTCACTTTTCTTTGCTGGCCTCATTACCACCTGTACCGCCGAACCTTCATCGGGGCCTATTTTTGTAAGAGCGTTAGTTATCGCTTCCAACGGATCACTTTCCATCTTCCTGTAGGTGTTTATTGGAAGATACTTGCTTTTTTTAAGCTTTAAATATGACACCTTAGCAAATCCTCGCGGCTCAAATATAGTATAGTCTTCTGTCTTTTTTTGTAATACAGCTTCCGGATAAGCTCCTTGCACATAGCTCTCAAAAGAACTCTCCTTATAGGAAGGAACAGCGATATAAAAAGAGATGTCTCCTCCTCCGACAGTAGAAGCTATTTCCAACGAAATGCTTTGATAGCCATAAAAAAACCTCCCCCAAAGTCCTCTTTCTTTGATTGATAAAAACTGAGAGTATACATGCTCCATCCTTCCAATAAAAGCATTTACGTTCTCTTTGCTGTCGTCTCCTTCCGCACTTCTCGGAAAACGAACAACGAAAAGGGTTTTTTTTAAGCTGTCTTTCAAGTGCCCTTTTTTGCGCTTGCGAAGAGCAAAAAAAACAACAAAGAAAAGAACAACAAAAAACAAAACGAGAGCAGTGGTGATATAATAAATGCTCATATTTCAAAGCTTTCCTCTCCTTCTTCTTTTATTTTTTTTACAAGAGTGTCATGAAAAAGATCAAGCACGTGAGCACTTTCCTTTCTGGCAGCTTTATCAGCCTCAAAAACGCCTTCTTCTTTTGCAAGATCAATAAGGTTGTCCACTTTTTTTTGTACTTCCTTTTTTTTGTTCTCCTCTTTTTCAAGAAGCGCTCTTTCTCTTTCGTTGTCAAGAAAGCGATCTTTTTGTTGTCTTTCCGTTTTTTCTTTTTCCGGAGAAACTCTTTCTTTTTCAGGCAGCTCTTCTTTTCTTTCTTGTTTTTCTACTTGAGGAGAAGACTCGTAACGATTATTTGGTTCTTGTTCGGGCATATGAGCAAATATTAGCACAAATTAAAACAAAAAGTGAGTCCGATCATCGCATAGTTTGACCTCTTTGCATATGACCAAAAGGATTGGAAGCTCCTCTTGTTTCAAAATGAAGATGACAACCCGTGGCTCCCAATGTGTAGCCCGTATTTCCCATTGTTCCTATTTGCTGACCAGATCCAACTACTTGCCCAGAAGAAACGCTTATATTCTGCATGTGCGCATACAAGGCTTTCATGTTTCCATGGTCGATCCATATATATCTCCCCGCCATCCTGGGATCGGTTCCCACTCTTGTTACCGTGCCTGGAGCGGCAGAATAAATAGGCGTACCGCAAGCGTTGGCGATATCAACGGCATTAGAGTGCCCGGAATGACTTCCTTGGGTTACCGTGCCGTAAGTCACAGAAGAAAATCCCGCACTATGAATTTCCGGCCTCTGGGGAGTGATGGTTCTCGGCTTTTCACCATCAGGAATAATTATCTGGTCACCAGGAGAAATACCCCCTTTTTCATCTATATTGTCATTAAAGTTGATTATCTCTTTACTGCTTGCTTTGTGTCTTTCCGCTATCTCGCTTAGCGTATCTCCTTGTTTTACATAGTACAAAACTCCCGTTGTAGGGAGTATGAGAAGCTCGTCTCCGATGTTAACACTGTCACTTGTTATGTTGTTGGCCCATTTTATCGTGTCCTTGCTTATCTCGAACTCTTGCGCTATCGACTCGAGGGTGTCTTTTTCTTTTACTTTATAAGAAACAATTCCTCTTCTTTCTTCCGACCCTACTCCCAACACCTGCGCATCAACAAAGTAAGGGGAAGAGCTTACCATCACACTGTTACTATCAATAAACACAGGCTCTTGAAGTGTGGAGTCTTCTTCATATGAAAGAAAGAGATCGCTTCCAAGAACAGGAGAGTGATCGTTTTTCTTCTCTTCTTCTAAGTTGTTAATTCCTAAAAAACAAAAGAACGCCACAATCATGGCAGAGCAAAAGAGAAAGCTCTTACTCTCCCTTTTTTTGTTTTCACTCGAAAATTTTCTTTTTGAGTGTTTTTTACTTAAAGTATGAATACTTCAAAAAAATATTTATAATTTTGCTATATTTTACCACCACAAGAAAGAAAGTCAATAAATTTGTTTGACAGGTATAATATAAAGAGTATAGAATATTAAAAACATGTTTTTAATAAAATGATCAAGAAGCTGGGATTTTTTACACTTCTTTTTGTTCTTCTTCCTTTTTTTGCTTTCTCTGCCAGTCTAGACGTTGACTATCCTGATGTAGGAGAAGTAGCAATAGAAGATGAGGCAACCATAGGAGATGCGGTAGAGTACGTGTTCGCTTTTGCCGTCTTTTTGGGAATAGTCGCAACAATCGCCATGATAATTTATGGCGGCTTTCTTTACATAGTCTCTGTCGGAAATCCGGAAAAAACAAAAAAAGGAAAAGAAAAGATAGCAGTAGCCGTTCTCGGTCTTTCTGTTCTTGTTCTTTTTGTTCTCGTTATAGAAAGAATAAACCCGGAACTTCTCACCTTAGAGTTGGGAACTATAGAAGTGGAAGATCCGGAAGATCCGGAGATTCCTGAGATTGAAGACATAGAAAGAGAAGATAATTTGATCGTGGAAGAGAATCCTCTCGGTCACTACTTAAGAGAAAAGCTGAATCCACAAGACAATCGTGTTGCCGTTTTCAGCGAAATGATGGGCGTAAAACACATAACAAAAAAAGAAAGAGAGTTCAATCCCACAGTAAGAGGTGTTTCAGGATTAAATAAATACCTTCACAAAGTTTCCGATGAGTGTTCTTGCGATAACGTGGAAGGGCAGTGTGCAGACACAAGCTCCGCTGGTTGGTGCAGAGCTATGGGGTGTTATGGAGACCCTTGCTCCAGCGGCGACCCTGTCCCGCGGGATGAAATGGACAAGATCGAAGACAAGAACGCGGAAATAATAAAAACACTGCTCGACCATCGTGAAAAACTAATAGAAGAAAAAAATGAACTAAGAACAAATCTTAGAAGGTTTCAAGAACTAGAACAAAGAATGGCAGACTGTCAACCTCAAGGCCTGACACCTTTAAGAGAACAGATGGAGCGCACTGACACCTTTGAAGGAATTGACTGGGGAGTAACAGTTAAAAGACATGAAGAAATGGGTATCTCTAAGATGGGAGGAAACCCCTTAACGTTTTATTGTACCGTTGGAGGTTCTCTTTTGGAAAAAGGATATTACCCCCGAGAAGATATACGCCGATTTCCCGGAATACTGGCAGAGGCAATGGAAAGAGAGAGATTTGCTTGCCCTTTCGAGTATGAAGTAGGAGAAATCTCTGATGAAGTAAGAGAGCTTACAATCATGCAGATATCAAAGATGGAGATGCTCACTGAAGAAATAGAAAATCTTGTCGATCACATGCTTGAAGTGGGCGAGTATGTTACCGCAATAGGAGCAAAAGCGTGTGGATCAGATTGTACCTGTGTTTTTAATCCCTTATACCTACTTTCCTTTGCATCAGTAGACCCCTGTTTTACATGTCTCGGGGGTTGTGACGGCCAAGCATCTCCTTACGGAGGTCCCGCAAAATCTCCTGAAGATGATCGAGACCGAGGGTCTATAGGGCTGAAGGTTGAATACATGAAAGAAACTGAAGAAGAAATAAATCTTCTCATTTCTCAAATAAACAGTCACATGACAGACATCTCGCTCGCCCTTGAAGAAAGAGTGGCAATGGAGGATGGAGAAAGTGTTTCTCCTGGGTTTACAGCAAAAGAAGGAGAGAGTTATCTCGCCCTAGAAAGTCAAGGCAATCAAATAAAGGTAATGGATGATCAACTAAACCTGGCAGAGCATGATGATCCACGACATGAAGACAATCTTTATGAAGAAAGTGGAGGCGAGCATCGCTACGGAATCGGGCATGTGTCAAGAGAAAATGCAGAAATAGAAAACTTGAGTCTGAGAACTATAGAAGACAAGGCTTGGGAGTGCTATGCTCCAGAAACAGAAAGAATTGATGAAAATTGGATGTTGCTTGATGCACAAAGAGCAATAGGAAACTATCGCCATGACCACCTTTTAATAGAAAACCCCAATCCTCGCAACTTATTCTGTTGCGGACTTCCTCGTGCAACAACTTGGGAGGAAAGAGATTCATCTATATATTACGATTCAGACTACAGATCAGTCCCTGCAGAAAACTTCGAGCCTCTGGACTGGGACGCGGGAGAAGAGTGCATAGAAGGATGGGCTTGCGATGAAAGAATAGCGCACTCTTCCATGATAGTAGAAGCTCCTTCTATAAACAGCTCGCGCGTGCTTGCAGTACGTCAAAAAGTAAAGGAAAGCGATAAAAGATACGCCCTTACAGCGATCGGAGGAACACAAGTAGACACGCTCAGCTCTCTAGACGGAGCGCTTACAAGCTCAAACACAGAGGCAGATACGGTAGAAACATGGTTTGAAGTAGGATACGAGGAATACGCCCTTACTGAAGAGTTCGCAAGAGAAACAAAGAGCGCCAGCGACCTAACAGAAAGCTCGTATGCAGGAGACGAGCTGGTGCTTTTCTGGGACAGACAAACATCAGAAGAGGAATACAAAGAGGTGTATGGAGGAGAAACAATATACTACCGTTTTGCCGCAAGTATAGACGGAAGCATTACAAGAGGTGAAACAGTAGAGTTTGAAGTTCCCGAGCCAGAGCCCGAGCCAGAGCCCGAAGACCCCATCATTCCCGATCCCGAGCCAGAACCAGATGTTGATGACTACAATCAGTACGAAGACGCCTCCAATCGCCTCAAGCAGCAACTTTCCTGCATGAGAAGCGAGCTAGATAACGTACAAGAAGACGACAATAACCCCATAGGAAAAATATCTTACATATCTGATCACAGAATATACTACGGCACTTGCTCGTGGGTGCATGGAGATATTCAGCCGGGAGGGTGTAGCTTCGACCACGGCACATCTTACGGACAAACAAGAATATCACCGCACTACGGAGGAAGAGGGTGCAATGAGTTGCAAAAATCTTTTGCTGTCACATTCAGTGACATGGAAAACGCAGAAGAGATAATAAGGGCAGCAAAATCCTGCAATCCTTCAAGCTACATCTCTTACGTAACCCCAAGGTCTTTTGGAGAAGACAAAACAACCCCACAGCTACAAGTGAGTATTGCTGGAAATTATAACTGCGGAACAAACTAAAAGATATGCTAAAAGAAAAAAAACGATCCACTTCCTTTTTACTACTAACTCTTGCACTTTTAATTGTTGCGGGAGGGGTGGGACTATTTCACCTTTTGAAAGATGAAGCAGAAGGAGAGTCTCGCGTTCACTACCCTACTCGCACAGAAGTCATTATTGAAGAAATAGAAGATCTGGTAGAAAACATAAAAAGAGGAGATGATGACGGAACAGCTTTTAGCGAAATAATAGAGTCAATGGAGTCCGCAAACTGTGAAAACATGAACTCTATATGTGACACAGGAAATTGCGACCCCATGGAGGACGAGTTTCTTCCCGGAAGCTTTTGGGATGCAAAAGAAAAAGAGAAAGAGTTTATCGCTAAGCAAGAAGACATCAGAAAAAACAAGGAGCACTTCGCTTTTTTACAAAACATAATCAAAAAAGAGTTGGCACAAGAAGACGGAGGACTGCGAATGGAGCTTGAAAACATGAGAGAAGAAGGTCAAGAAGAGAAAGCTGACAGCATGGAAGAAGACTTGGAAGTTCTTCTTTTTATTATGGACCCCGAAGACGAAGAAACACAAGAAATAATAAGCGAGGAGTCTGTCACAAAAGGAGAACAAAGAATGGAGTCCTGGGGTATCGATATGGGAATAATGGATATAATGGATAAATTTCTCTCCTTTGACTACTGGGGAGATGCCTGCATTTCTGCTTGTGAGACAGATTGGTGGTTTGAGTTTTGTGTAGGGCTACAAGTTGTACAAGAAAGCATAGATCTTATTTTCGAAATGGAGCTTGGTCTCGAAGACATGGAAATAGATCCCGTGGAAATAAGCAGTATTGATCTCAATCTGCCCGGAGAAATAGACATTCCCGATCCAAAGCTATCTTTTGAGATCCCTATTCCCGATATAGGCGTAAGCTTTCCTCAAGCCACAATAGCAGAAGTGGGAGCAGGAGGTGCTTTAGATATGAGCATAAATCCCATAGAGCTTCCCTCCGTAAGAATACCTACTCCTATAAGAGAAAGAACTGAGCTTTGTCCTCAATATGAAAGCCCTGCTAGCGCGGGAAGCTTTGAAAGGCATGAAATGCAAGAAAGAATAGGCACAGTAGCTCTTGACTGGCACCTGCAGGTATACTCCTATCTTGCTCAAAGATGCATGGAGATTCCTTCCGCCGCCTTTACTAGAATGTACTGTCAAGACATTGAAGATGAAGGAGGAGTGGCAAGCGTTATAAGTGAGTGCGACACCAAGGATGCAGAAGACCTAGAAGAAGATTATGATTCAAGAAACATATGCTCTTTTGCCATCAGCGCAGACCATGTCTTCGATGCATGCAGAGACAATGAAGATGCAAAAGGATGTGATCGTGTACTGGACGCTCTTGCGGAAGGGAATGAAAAGTACGCTTGCACTGTTGCTCTTCAAGAAACATCTGTTGCTGGAGAAGGGTCTCCCACAGAAGGGACAATACTGCGTGAAATGACCATGGACGAAAGGTGCTTTGATCCTGACGAGCTGGTTCCAACAATCAACAACACATGCGAATATATATGGAGCGAGTACAGTGAGACGTGGATGTTTACAGACATATTTCGTGAAATGGACAGAGTAGATCTGCTTTTTATTGACGATTACGAGGAGTGGTACGACTTTTTTGAGTGGCTAGAAAATTATCCTCTCAACATCGGTCCCAGCTACTCTCAACTAGAGTGGGAAAAGGTGTTTTTTGATGTCTCCACAGGAACAATAACAAGCTACAAGAACAACTTCAGTACATGGAACAGCAACATAGAGTGGGTCGAAGTAAGAACAGAAGAAGAGTGCGAGACCGATGAGTATGGAAATGAACATTGTGAAGAGTTCTCGGTAGGATATTACGATCCATGGCACCCAGACCAGTACTCCAACTGGCGTGAAGCGCTAGAAGGCGAAGAGGGAGCTGTTCCGTTCGAAGCAAAACTTGAAAGCATATGGCACGAATTTCCAGATAGTGGAAGTGTTCAGACATGGGGAAGCTCTCTTCCCTCGGGGTCCGGGAGGCGCTACGAGTCAGGATACTCTTATAGGCAGTTCGACAAAGATATTCCCGGCTCAATAATAAGCGCGATAAACGAGTTTCTGAGCGAAGACATAGAAGACATGTTTGAGTTTGTTTTTGAAGAAGAGATCGGGATTTATGCAGACGACAAAACGTCCTGGGCTCTTTTCTTTGATTTTGTTGATGAAGATTTCGATGAAGAAGATGAAGGATTTAATTTGGAGAAAATATGGGAAGAGCTTTTCGAGCTCATGGATGAAAGGCCTGACATCCGCGGCGGAATAGTAAGAGAAGATAAGTTCGGACAGTATGAGCTTCACAGGTTTCTTAAAGAAGAAGAGGTAAAAGAGGAAGACTTAACAGAAGAGTTTGAAGATTATACAGACATATATCCTCTTCCTCAAGAAATACTAGTACCCCCCAGAATATGTCAGGAAGTCGGAGTGATCGAGGAAGTGGAAGAAGAAATAGATATAGAGATAGATGAAAAATGGCAAGAACATCAGATGTACAACTACTATCTCATAGACTTCTTTGGAAACTACTTTATTCCTTTTGTAAACACCGCAGCGTTAAGCATGGACCTGGCAGACAAATTTAGTGATCTTTACGATATCATTGACGACAAATATGAACGCCTATCTTTTGTAAACTCTTACGGAATATATAAGTTCCTGTCAGAGAATGAACTTATAAATGAAAGCTTTGACAACCTTCCTGACTCCGCCGTAGAGTATGAAGACTATGATATTCCTGAAAGCGACTACGACATACCGGACAATTTTTATGAGTGTCGTGCAGAAGGAGGGTCCGAAGATGATTGCGAAGAATACGCCATACCGCACCAAGAATACATGGATGAATACTACAACGCAACAGGTGGTGTAGGCCATGAAGCTGACCAGGACGAGAGGATGTTTCACTTCATAGAAAATTACGAAAACTGGGAAGGGTATGCAGAATATCTTAATCTTTGGGATGATTATGTCGAAATACTAAAAGACATGGGTACTAGCGAGTTTGGTTTGTTCGATAGATACTCCAGCCATGCAGGCAATTGGAGTGAGTACGAAAAGTTTTTTGAATATTTAACAACAAGCAGTCCCGGAATCTTTGAAGAATACTCTGAATACGCAAACAACTGGAGTGACTACGAAGATTTTTTCCTCGAAGAGAACGAGGAGGGGGATGAAGAAAAAGGAGAGCTTTGGGATGCCTATGAAGATTTTATCGATGAAGATAAGGAGTATCCCGACAATCTTATCGAGTTCATAGTTACAGCAGAACAGTGGGAAAGCTTCCTGGTGTTCGTAGAAGAAGAGAACTTGATGGACGAAAACTACGACTTTCTCATAGATGAAAACAGATTAAGTGCATCTGAAGTGCAAGACATCGAAGATGATGCAGAAGAAAACCTACTCTCTATTATAGAGGATAGAGGGTACTTTCCTCTTTTTGAAAACTTTCTTGCAGAAAACAGCCACCTACTAAAAGATGTTCCCGAGTTTCTTATAGAAGAACAGTTAACGCCACAAGAGATGCAAGACGAAAACATAGATTCGGGAGATATGTTTAATCAGTTCGCCTATCTCATAATAGGAGAAGATCCTCTCTACGAGTACTTAGAGTTCCTTTCCCGCCACGACATCTCTTCCTTGTCCAGGCTAAGCGGCTATGAAGAAGATGCGGAAGAGTGGCACATTGGGCCATTTGGAGAGCCATATCAAGAATCTCTTTTTGAGATATGGCAAGAAGAGGAACCGAGCGAGCCACCCATGGACATTCCACCCTACAAAAATGAGATACCTTTTCTTCCTACTCCTGTTGATGTTTGCGACATAGTAGAAGATGAATATCCTCCAGGAGAACCAACTTGCCAAGAGGTGGTAGCTGTCCAGGAAGAATATGTAGAAATGATGATGGAGTATCTTAGAGTATACTGGCAAGAACAAATTGTGTTTGATGATAGATTAAATCAATTTGGTTTTTATGAGATATGGGAAAAATTCTTAGAGTTTCTTAGCATAAACAAGCTTTGGGACGAATTTCTTGTCCAAGCAGAAGACGACTGGTATATAAGAAATTCTGGGCTAAACAGCTCTCTTCGATTTCTTGATGACCAGAGAGAGTTCGAAAATTTCGTAAACTACATGAAGAACCCTGATGCAGAGATATATCCTCGCACATATAGCATGACAAGAGAAGACCTTCTTTGGCGCAAAGCCGGAATAGGAGGAGGATTTTATGGGTCCATGCACGGTTACTGGCATGCTTGGCACGGAGATTACTGGGACAGAATATGGGTACAAGAAATACTAGACAACCCTCGTGCTCCCCGGCAACTTGAAACATTCTGGGAAGAAGATGAGCTCTGGTTTCGAATGTGGGAAGACTATGAAGCCGTACAGCCGTCTCCTATACACGATCCAAGCCTTCAACTAGAAGAAGATGCTGATATCGGAAATGTGCACCTTTTCGAGGCGTTTCATAAGACCGTAATAGACTACGGCATAAAAACAGATGAAGTATTTAATCTCGAGCTGGACGATGGCAAAAGCGAAAGTGTGATGGACATGACAAAAAAAGATTATCGCGCACCAACTTACAAAACACACCTCATGAGAATGGAGGAAGGATACGAAGCACTAAGAGACAATCTTTCTTGGTGGGAATTTGGCCTAGATCCAAAATTGCGCATAGCAGCAAAAGAAAGGTTTACAATAGATATGATGGACAAGCTAGTTCCGGCACGCAGCGAAGAAAAAGCAATAGCAAGAGCATGTACTGACCTCTATCTAAACAGAGGAGAAACCCCTCCCGCCTCTTGTGAAAACAGCCCCTTAAGCGCTTTAAGAAGCAAGTGTAAAGCGGTTCTTCACGAAGAAGAGGAAAGAGATCCCGCTCTTCGCGTAAGAATGCCTCAGCCCTGCGCTATCCTTCCTCTTTTTGAAAACTATCTCGACGTTCTCGTAGACGAGTTTGATCCGAGTATAGGAGGTGGCATGGTCTCAAGAGGAGGAGGAGAGCTTACGGGATATCCTTCAGAAGGAAGCTTTACCGGCTGTGGCTCTGTCTCCGGAAGCGTTCCTGGAGCCCCAGAAATTCCGGAGATACCCGTAATTCCTCTTTCAGATTACAGTGTTGAAATACCAGACATTGAAACGCCTAATTTTGGATTATCAGGAATTCTGGAAGTAACCCTCCCTGATGTAATCATAGAAGACCTTACTTTCCCGGACATAGAACTTTGCGATTTAAGTGACTGTCAGGACTTCTTAGACATCTTTCCTTCCATTATAGAGTTGATACCTTCCTTGGAGAACATTTACATCCCCACCCCCGCGATAGTGCCCAATCCGCTAACTCTTGATAGCGCAACTGCGCAAGTGAGTGGACACGGAGCCATAACAGTTCCTTTACCTGATGTTCACATAGGAGAAGTAAATCTTCCCTCTGTTCTCTTGGACATTCCACAGCTCCCGGAGATAACACCTATATCTATATCTTCTCCCGAGTATGATCTTCCCAGCCTTGAAATACCAGAGCCATATGTAGAGTTTAACTGGGGAGGGTTCGATGTAGATGTTGGTTCTGCAATTGTAGGAGCAATATTAAACTATTTTGGTTTTAGTGGCGGAAGTCTTTGCGCTAGCGCTGGCGGAGTAAACTTTCTTCCTTTAAGCATAGGGTTTGAAGATTATCATGTTCAGTGGCCAGACTTTCCAAAGATACCCGAAATTCCTCTTTGTCGTAACGCGCGTCAGTTCTGCAGAGACGCTGCCAACAGCCTGCAAGATGTCATCGATGAACTCGAAGAGATAATGAGAGAAGTAGAGGAAGAGATACAAGAGGCATTATCAATGCCCGCTGATGCAACAGCAAAGCTAGAAGACCTAATAAACGAAGAAGTGCAAGACTTGGAGGATAGCGTGAACAATTACATTCAAAGCACGCACATAGAAGGAGAGCTTATAGGAGAAACGATAAGATTGGACTCTTACACTATACCAACAGAAGACATAGAAATAGACGTTTATCTTTCCGATTTAATAGAAGATATGCCAAGCAGCGTAGAGGTTTTGGACGAAGAAGACAGGACGGTAGAGCTCACAAACCCCATTGAGATTGAAATGCCCACCATTCCACTTGACGACCTAAGCACTACCTGGGAATATATTGTCGAGCTTCCTGCACTTCAAGGAATAGATGGCGGTGCTGAATTTGATTGGGGAGAATGCGAGATAGGACCTGTAGAGTATGATGACGTCTATGACTGGGAGCCGTTCGAGCTAGAAGGAATAGAGATAGAAGTAGAAACTTTCTAGTTGATAAACACAAGTAGGCGCTTCTTTTAGAAGCGCCTTTTGTGTTAAAATAAAAATATGAAACTAAACAGGAAAAAAGCGCTGCAAATCCTTTTGAGTAGACACGCTACAAAACCTTTGAAGTCTCTCGGGCAAAACTTTCTTCTCGACGAAAGTGTACTACACGAGATATGCTCTGCTGCAAGACTAAGAAAAAAAGATACCGTTATAGAGATAGGCCCCGGAGCAGGCATACTCACTCTTTGTCTCGCAAAAAAGGCAAAGAGGGTTATCGCTATAGAAAAAGACCCTAAAATGATCGCCGCCCTAAAAGAAACAACAAAAAAGAACAAAAACATAAAGATGCTCAACGAAGATGCTCTTTATTCAAAAATAAGAACAAAAAATCGCAAACTGATTGCAAACTTGCCTTACTATGTCGCCACACAAATAATAAAAAAGTTTCTCACAAAAAACCTTCCTCCTTCCGTAATGGTCGTAATGGTTCAAAAAGAAGTAGCGGAAAGAATGATGGCAAAGCCCCCAAAAATGAATATGCTCTCATCTTTTGTTCAATCACTTTCAAGAGTAGAAAAAATAAAAATAGTAAAAAAAGGGTCTTTTTGGCCCCCTCCCAAGGTAGATTCTACAGTAATAAGAATATCTCCTTTTAAAAAAAGAGAAACTAAAAATTTTTACAAAACACTGTTTTTTTTGCTAAAAACGGGATTTTCTCATCCCCGCAAGCAGTTGTCAGCAAACTTTTCCCGTACGGGAGAGCTAAAAGAACAGATTTTTCTCGCTGCAAAAAAATCAGAAATAGACACAAAAAGAAGAGCGGAGAGCTTGTCTGTAGAAGAGTGGAGCAAGATAACAAAAGCACTTCTTTATTTGCAGGGAAATAAATAAGATGATAATCTTTTCAAAAGTACTTGATTTGCAAAAAATGAAAAAAATCTCAACCAAAAAAATACTTTTTTTGCTTCTTGTTTTCTCTGTTTTTTTTGTTTTTGCAACAGAAATACACGCTGATGACGAAAGAGAACCGAGGCCTCTCGAGATTGAAGATTATCCTTTCGTTGACCCGGCCCCGGAAGAAACCGATCATGGAGTAGGAGAATATATCGCTTATATCTTCAATGCTGCCGTATTTCTGGTGGGGGGACTGTTGTTTGCATCTCTTATATATCACGGCGTGCTTTACATGCTCTCCTCGGGTGATCCGGGAAAGGCGGGCGCCGCAATAGGAGGAGTAAAGTCCGCTTTTGTAGGAGCAGTTATACTCGTTTTCTCTTACCTTATACTCCAAACAATAAACCCGGAGTTGCTTGATGTAGACCTTGAAGACCTAGACCCTATACAGCCAGAGCCCCTCCCTGCAGGACCTTATGTTTGTAACTTTCCTCTACCAAATGTAAATTCCATAGTTAGTGGGTACAGGGGCGGAGAAGAATCTAGGGCAGAGGCCATTCTAAGTCTTCACGAAAAGGTGAGAGAGGAGTCTTTAGATAATCCCGAAGCCAACTGTGAAATCGTAACCAGCACAAGAGAAACAATACTTGAAGGAGACGGGCTGGAGAACACATACTTTGTCATCCCTTCTATAAAAGAAGAAGGGTCAGTGCTAGAAATAGAACACGGGATAATATTTTTTGGAGACAAAAACGGACTGGAGAACGCCATGTCGCGAAGCGGATCAAGGTGTCAGATACAACTCGGAGGACCACAAGAAGACGAATATTTTCCCGATGGCATGGAGGTAGGGCCTCATAAAAACTTTAATCTATTGAATTGGAGAAACAGAGCTTACTCTCTGTCTCCTATAAAAATGTATGTTGATGCCGATGTTACTGCAGAAGTAACTTTTTACGAAGGACACGAATATAATCAACCTGTTGCTAAAAATGCAGATTTCGAGGGAGATGAGATGGAAGAGTGGACAAAGCAAATAACAAATGGCGAAGAAATAACGGTATTAGATCGTGGAGATTTCCAAGCAGAAGACTTTCATTGTCAGGACGGCTCTTGTGGAGTAAGGTCTATGCAAGTTGAGAACGCATTTGTTGTTTTTTACGACGACAGAGATTGTTACATATTCACCTCAAATAAAAAATATCTTCAAGAGACACTTCCGTCATCAAGAGAAGGCTGGTTTGGAGCCACAGACAGAGGCTTTGACAGAAATACGGACTTTGATAATGTGCTGATAATAAAAGGAGAAATAAGATAAATGCATATGCGAAAACTATCAAAAAGATTTTATGTAGGCATTACTTCTTTCTTCTTTTTACTTTTGCCTTTGTTTTCTGCTCATGCTGTTGTTGCTGGCGCGCTTGAAACTGCTCTTTCTTGGTTTTTTATAAAAATCGTAAGCATCTTTTACTGGTTTGCAAGACTGATCACTCTTTTCTTCAACGACATGCTGCAGTTCGTATTGAGTGAAGATTTTATTCAGTGGCCATACACCAGACCGGGAGAGTCTCCTGACGGAAATCCAATAATCGAAGCAGGCCTAAGTGTGACGCTTCCCCTCGTAAACGTAATAATTATATTTGCTTTAATTGTTATCGCTGGAGGAATAATTCTTGGACTTGAAAAGTACGGCACAAAAAAGATGCTTTTTAGTCTTGTTCTTGTTGCTCTGCTCGTAAACTTCTCTCCTCTTCTTGTAGGACTGGTAGTAGACGCCGCAAACATAGCCATGTACTTCTTTGTGCAAGAAGCACAAGACTCATTAAAACACGTATACTCGACAATACAAGGAGGGGGCGAAGTTGTTACAGAACAGGAAGGCGAAAATAAGCTGGATCAAAACACCTACCAAGCATTGGCATTTATTGTAATGCAAACCTTTGTAACTTTCATAATGGGCTTTATTTTCTTTCTTTACATGCTCCTTTTCATATTCCGATATATTGCCATATGGATGCTAACAATACTCTCTCCTCTTGCCTTTGCATGTCTTGCTCATCCTTTGTTAAATGAGTGGTGGAAAAAGTGGTGGAGTCAAACCATACAGTGGTCTATTGTAGGAGTAACAGGAGCATTTTTCATATTCCTGTCTTCAAAGATAAACGAACAAGCAGCTGAACTATATGACACTCAAGATATGGGCGGAACAGGCGAAGGATTTTCCCGTTTTGCATCTGAAATTGCAACTGTAACCTTTCCCATGTTTGTCGTTGCTGCTTTCTTTGTTATGGGATACATTCTTGCTATAACAACATCCGCCATGGGAGCAGACAAAGTAGTAAACTTTGCACAAGAAAGAAGAAAGTGGGCTCAAAAACAAGCGATGAGAGCACCAAGGTACGCAAAAGATTGGTCAAAAGACAAAGCAAGCAAAGGAGCGCGCAAAGGAGCAGCATACGTTTCCGATAAAACAGGGTTGACCAAAAAAGCGGGAGAGGTGGCCACCGCACAAAGATGGGGAGAAGGACAAGCAGGGTTTGGAGGATGGGCAAAAAGAAGAGCTTCCGTTGTGCAGGGAGCTTGGCGAGCGCCAGCATCAAAGATCGCCGGAGCAGCAGAAAAGCAG
The DNA here is from genome assembly GCA_003553505.1 of Candidatus Nealsoniibacteriota bacterium. GTDB lineage: Bacteria > Patescibacteriota > Minisyncoccia > Minisyncoccales > PWPS01 > T1SED10-78. Next base: position 25,363 of record PWEN01000033.1, read on the forward strand.
CCCGGAAAAATGGTAAAAGATGCGGAAAAGAAGTACGAGCATATAGAAAATAAAACAGAAATGGCAAGTAAACTATCAGGAGCAAGAAATGAAGAAGACAGACTCGCAATAATAAAGCAAGCAAAAGAGAAAGGAATGCTTAAAGACGTAATGGAAAAATCAGGAGACTCTGCAAGAAAGAACTTTGAAGGAATATATGGCTTGGCGGAAAAAACAGGAGACGATAAGACTATAAAGAAAGCTCTTCCTATGGAGTATATAGCAAAAAAGTCAAGACAAAACATTTCTCAAATAGGAGAGAAGAAGCACAATGAAAACATAAAAGAAGTTTCTAGAGAGCTTGGTAAAGATCCTGAGGCTCTAAAAAGTGCAAGCGATTCAATTGCAAAAGCAATAGAAAAAGAAGGACCGGAAAGAGATGAGGCAGAAAAAATAATTCAAAATCTTATGCAGGAAAAAGCGTCTGTATTGCAAACGATGGTAGATAGCTCAGACAAGGCACGAGAAGCTCTTTATAAAACAGCTGAAAGGCATGCAGAAACAGCTGAAAAAGAGCTCCAAGAATTTTTTGGAAAAAGCTTTAATCACAAAAAACTAAATCGGGAACAAAAACTGTATGCTCTTATGAAGCAAAAGAGAGCCCCTGCATTAAGAGCCATGGAAAGAGGAATGGCAGACATCGCAATACCCTACGAACACATCCCAGAAAGCTCTCAGGAAACAGAAGGCTCTTCACAGAGCCCCTCGCAGAGTCCTTCGCAAAGTTCGTCGCAAGAAAGCAATATTATCACAGACCACCCTGATATTAATCGCCATAAAAAGTTTTAAGATAAACTAAAATGAAGCAATTAACTAAAGAAGAGCGATTCAAGATATATCAAAGCCTTCCTCAGGAGGCAAAGGATCTTTTTTGGTCAGATGAGGTGATAGACATAATGGACCTGCTCAAATCACGCTATAAAATAGACAGCAATGACAAGCAGCTTCCGAGAATTACTGGTCTTGTTATTCTCGGAGCAATACCTCTTTCAAAGCTACCTCAAACTCTTTCTTCAAGAACGGGAGTAGACCAAAAAAAGGCAGAAAAGTTAGCAGATGACATTAAAAGGCACATTCTTTTCCCTATAAAGGATTTTCTTGAGGAAGCATATGATGAGGATTTTTCTATATGGGAATTTAGAGCAAAAGATGAAGAGATAGAGAGAATAAAAAAAGGAAAAGACACGACACAAAAAGAAGAAACAACAAAAAAAGAAGACCCTTACAGAGAAAATATATAAAAAAAGGGGAAGCAAAAGCTTCCCCTTCATCTACCAGCCCATTTTTTTATCTATTCTGTCCCGCAACTCCTTACTCATCTCCCTTGACTGAGAGGGAGTCTTTATAGGACTTTCTTTTTTTCCGCCTCCACCTTCTGCTGCCTTGAGCGCCATAGCGCACTTGGCAAACATGCTTGGAAGGTCGCCATCTCCTTCTCCGAAGTCTCCCACTATAAATCCATTGTTGTCACGCGCGTACTCCTGTTTTCTTATATTATCCACCAGTTTCCACGCCTCATGCTTTGAAATGCCATACTCAATGCTGTATTTCTCAGCAAGATCTTCCATGTAGCCAAGACTTTGACGTTTTGCTTCTCTGTCCTTCTCCGCCTTTGTAACTCTTGCATTCCCGAGAAGCTCTTCCTTTTTGTCCTGAGTGAAAGCTGTCACAATCTCGGGATCCTCTATCTCCATTTCCTCGATCCATAGACCTCTTTCAGAGATCTTTAATCCATACTTCGAGATCTTTTCCTTGTACTCTTTTCTTGAAGAAATGCCTTCAACGGGAACGTCTGTTTTCATGGTATTTTTGTACTCCTCCCAGTACTGGGAGTCGGGATTTATTCCCTCCCACAGCTCTTTGCTCTGCCTGCCAACACTAAACAGAACATCAAACCCCACACGCGCTGCAAAACTACGCATGAAGTCATCTATCATGGTTAGCAAGCCATCGATACTTGAAGAGGGACTAATGAAGAGATATTTCTCAACATTTATTATTCTCACCTCCACATAGTACTTGAGAAACATCCCTATTCTCCCAAACTGGGGATGTGTAAACACGTGCGTAACGGTGGAATAATAGATCTCTGGGCGCAGCGGTATGGAGTCCATTTTTTGAACTTTTTCATGTTCAATTCCGCTTTGTCCACGCCCCTCTTTCCAGTTTATGGAATATCTGTAGGGACGAACCATGGGCCAGAAAAGAGGAAAGACCAATCCTCCCAAGAGCCTTTCTCCTCTTCTGTATACGACAACGTCCTGCTCGGCCTCTACTGCTTTCTGCTTATCCCAAACCTCGAAATTTTTATCGAGGAAGTGGTTCTTCCATGAAATATTTACGTCATGGAGCGCGCCGAATCTCGTGAAGGCAACTGCAGTGCCTTCTCTTACTTGTTTTTTTGTTTTAATAATAATAAGCAAGAGAAGAGATCCTGCGACAACAGCCGCTCCGATGTGTGTAAAGTGGAGCAAGTACACTCCCAAACACAACACCACCAACAACAAGAGCTTTATAAGAAAAACAGTCCCGTCTATAAACCTTCTTCTTCTTTCCTTGATTGCCATAAAAGCCTCCTTTCTTTCTTTACTTAGGCTGGTAAAATGTTTAAAGAGCAGTTTATTTATATCATTAATTTTCGATTTTGTAAAGTGTAGAATTTTGATAAAAAATTGTTTGATAACTTTTCTTGTTGTGCTAGAATGCAAAAAGGTATGAAGTTTAAAGTGCCAAGACACATAGAGTACGAGTCCAAAATTGTTGCAGGAGTAACCTTCAAGCAGATGGCATATCTTGGAGTTGGAGGAATTTCTATATTTTTCCTTTATTTCATCCTTCCTTTTATATTGTTTGTACTGGTTTCTATTCCCATAGCGGGAGCCTCGGCGGCTTTAGCCTTTGTTACCGTAGGAACGCAAACTCTTCCGGAATACCTAAAAAACTTTTTTTACTTTTCTACAACAACAAAAACATATCTTTGGAAGAAGAAAGACCTACCCCCTGTTCTTAAAACAACAAAGAAAGAAGAGAAGGAAGAAAAAGAAGAAAAGGCCGACAAAAGACCAAAAGGAAAAAGCAAGCTTGATGATATGTCAACAAAAATAGAAACATCTTAATATGGCAATAAAAAGCACACAAGATTTTTTGGAAGTAGATCAAATAAGGAACGGGGTTCTTATTCTTAAAAATAAAGGAATAAGAGGAATTTTAATGGTCTCCTCTATAAATCTTGCTCTAAAATCAGAAGAAGAACAGCGCTCTGTAATTTATGGATTTGAAGAGTTTTTAAACTCCCTTGATTTTGCTTGCCAGATTATTGTGCAATCAAGAAAAACAAACATAACAGGATATATAGATAAAATAAAGGAGCTGGAAAAAAATCAAGAAAACGAGATGCTTAAACATCAAACCGCGGGATATAGAGAATTTCTGGAACAGTTCATAAAAAGAGAATCTATACTAACAAAAAAGTTTTTTGTTGTTGTTCCTTACTCTATAGGAGAAGCAAAAAAAGGACAAGGTGGAGAGAGCAAAAAGCCAGCAACCAATCTTACAGAAGAAAGATTTGAAAGAGCAAAAGTACAGCTTACACAAAGAATGGAATTTGTTGCCTTGGGGTTACGCAGGTGCGGACTACAATCCTCTCCTCTTACAACATCGGAGATTATGGAGCTTTTTTGGGGTCTTCACCATCCAAGAGAGGCAGAGAGGGGATATTATCCGGAATTTCCTGAAGAGTTTATAAATTAATATATGAACGAAATTTTAAATAAAATAAAAGAGTTTCTTAATTTAGGTCCTTCTGTTCAAAAAAAAGAAGAGAAGGATAATATTTTAAGTATAAGAGATATTATTGCTCCTTCTTATATTAAAGAAGAACAAGGAAACATAGAAATAGGAGAAAAACTCTCACGATCCTTTTTTGTTTTCTCTTATCCTCACTATCTTTCAAGCGGATGGCTGTCTTCCGTTATAAATCTGAACGCCGTAATGGATATCTCTTTCTTTATCCACCCTATGGACACGATAACAATGCTTAAAAAGCTACGCCGGAAGCTCACGGACGTACAAGCAGAAATATCAGAAAACCAAGAAAAAGGGCTTGTAAGAGACCCTACTCTGGAAACAGCATATCAGGATCTTGAAGAGTTGCGAGACAAGCTACAGTCCGCCTCAGAGAGAATGTTCTACTTTGGTCTTTATATAACCGTTTACGGAGAAACTCAAGAGGAGTTGTCCGACATGGAGAGTACTCTTCGGTCTATATTTGAATCAAGTGTTATATATATAAAACCGGCCTTCTTTCAACAAAGAGAAGGGTTTATAAGCACCTCTCCTTACGGAATAGATCTTTTAAATGTGCACACGTCCATGAACACAGAACCTCTTTCCAGTGTGTTTCCTTTTATATCGTTTGATCTTAGTTCAAACGACGGAATTCTTTATGGTATAAACCTTCACAATAGGTCTCTTGTTCTTTTTGATAGATTTTCTTTAGAGAATGCAAACTCGGTTGTTTTTGGAACCTCGGGAGCGGGAAAGTCTTATCTCGTGAAGCTTGATGTGCTTCGCTCTTTGATGGTGGGAGCAGATGTAATAATTATAGACCCCGACAACGAATACGATATCCTTGCAAAATCAGTGGACGGATCTTTTTTTGATATATCTATAAGCTCTAATGATCGCATAAATCCTTTCGATATACCCACCCCAAGAGAGGGGGAAACGCCAGAAGAGGTAATAAGATCAAACACAATAAACCTTGTGGGTCTTTTGCGCATAATGCTTGGAGGGTTAACTCCGGAAGAAGATGCCATAATAGACCAGGCAATAACGGAAACATACGCCGCAAAAGACATAACTCCGGACAGCGATCCCAATACCTGGGAAGAAAAGGTTCCTCTTTTGTCAGACCTAGAACAAATACTGGAGTCCATGGAAGGAACAGACTCTCTTATTACGCGACTCAGAAGGTTTACGCGAGGAACATACTCTAGCTTTTTTAATCGTTACTCTAATATATCAGTAAAAAACAGGCTTACAGTTTTTGGAATAAGAGGACTGGAAGACGAGTTGCGCCCAATGGCAATGTTTATAGTTATGCGCTATATATGGAAAACTATATGTAGTAGCATAAAAAAGCGCATACTTGTGGTAGACGAGGCCTGGGTAATGATGCAAAACGAGGACGGAGCATCCTTTCTGTTTGGACTTGTTAAAAGAGCGAGAAAATATTGGTTGGGAGTAACAACAATCACACAAGACGTATCAGACTTTATGAAGTCTCAATACGGAAAGCCAATCGTAACAAACTCCGCACTAAAAATACTTCTAAAACAATCTCCTTCTGTTATCGATGTTGTTCAAAAAACATTCAGCCTTACAGAACAAGAAAAATTCACTCTCTTGGAAGGAGAGGTGGGAGAAGGAATCTTCTTTGCTGGTCAAAAACATGTAGCGATAAAAATAACTGCCTCATACGCTGAGGATCAAATAATAACATCCTCGCCGGAAGACTTGGCAAAAATAAAAAAAGCAAAAAAAGCTTCTCAATAAATGGAGAACAATGAGGAAGTAACGCTTCAATACAAAGGAGAAAAAGGCAGAATAATTACTCCTGAAGGCATTACGATGCTTATATCCGCTATTATATTTGATTCTGCCGGGCTTTTAGATTTTTTTCCTATTATAGGATGGATAGCATCATCTATAGCTAATGCATCCGGTTTTCTTTTTTTTATAGCATGGTTTATGTTGCGCAGAAAAGTAGGAGCAACAAGTAAAATAAAGGTGGGAAAAGCAGCAAAGTGGGCAAAAAGAAGAAAGTGGATAAGGCCACTTTTTATGGTGCTAAACCTCTTTCCTGTTCCTTATGTTTTTAGTTTAGTTCCTTTATGGACTGTTGTAGTACTGGTAGAACTTATATACGGAAGCTAGGATTTTCTTTTAACAACAACTCTTTTTTTCTGTCCCTCGTTTACGCTCTCTGTTTCAATATCATCCTTCTCTGATAGAGCCATATGAACAACCCTTCTCTCATACGCTGACATGGGAGGGAACTTTTTTTCTATTCCCGTAAGAGAAACCTCTTCTGCCGCCTCTAGTGCCAACTCTTTTAAATAGTCCATTTTTCTCTTTTTGTAGTTATTGATATCCAAATTAACAAAGACTATATCTTTTGTTTTTTTTCTAACTATCTTCTTTAAAAGTGTTTCCGTATCAGCAAGCGTTTGTCCTTTCTCTCCTATAAAAGATTGTGGTTCTTTTATTTTTATATTTATATTTAAACAGTTCTCCTCTTCTAAGGAAAAATCCACCCTTATATCCTCGTCTATCATTTTAAATATCTCTTTTACTGTTTCTTTTATTTCTTCCATTTTAGTAATTCTTATTAATAACCCTTTGTTGGAAAAGCGAAAAAACAATAGTAACTATCCAGTAAACACCCACAGCAGACGGCAAGCTTAAAAGTATAAAGAATGTTAATCCCGGAAGAAGATACATCATCTGCGACTGCATTGCTCCCATCATGCCTTCTTTTTTTTCTTCTTTCTTTGAAGATAGTGATATCTTCATTTGAACAAACTGCCCTAAAGCAGCAATAACAGCAAGAAGTAAACTGGGAGAAGAAAGATCTATAAATCCTAAAAACACAGTGTTTACAGTTTCCGGCTCAGGAACAAAACTGTAAAGATACTTCATTTGATCGGACTCAAACCCGTTAATAAAGATCCTTAAAAGAGCAATAAGTATTGGAAGTTGAATAATTAAAGGCAGTATACCGGAAAAAGGATTGACCTTTTTCTGTTTATAAAACTCCATTATTTCTTTTGCTTGTGTTTCTTTATCGTCCTTGTACTTTTCTTGAATTTTTTTTATCTCTGGCTGTATCTCTTGGAGTTCTTTTTGTGATTTGACTGCCTTTATACTTAAAGGATAAAGAGCAAATTTTATTATCAAAGTAAGAACTACTATTGAAAGACCGAGCTCTTCAAAGGGAATTATATTATATAAAAATATAATTAAATTAAAAAAAGGTTCGTAAAGTACTGTATAGAAAAGATCTATCATAACAGTTCTGCTTTATTTAAAACTTCTTCCATTTTATTTTTAATTTCCTTGTAAGAACTTCTTTTAACGTCTTCCTTTATAAGAACTACTACATCATAGCCATCTAAAACGCTTACGCTTTTTATTGCTTCCACAACCCTTCTTTTTATTTCGTTTCTTTCTGTTGCTTTTTTGAAAATCTTTGAGGGAGCAATAAAAGCAAAACGAGAAAAAGAAAGCTCATTACTTTTAATTTTTATTATAAAAAAGGCATTTTTGATAGTTTTGCCTTTTTTAAAAATATCATCAAAATCTTTCTTTTTTTTTATTCTCCTTTTTTTAGGGAGCATAAAAACTACACGGATATTTTCTTTCTTCCTCTTTTTAATCTTCTTTTAATAACACCTTCTCCCGCTTTTGTTCTCTTTCTTATCAAGAATCCGTGGGTTTTTTTTCTTTTTCTTTTTTTAGGATTATAAGTAAAAGACATATAATTAATAGTTATGTTCGAGCTAAATTCTACCTTAAACAAACAATAAAGTCAATTAAAAGATATGCACAAGAATTAACACTTTTTACACAAGTTATCAACAATTCCCCTTTTTTAGGGGGTTTTCCCCAATAATGTTTACTGTGTTATAATGCAAATCAGAATAAAAAAATTCCTATGGACAAAACAAAGCTTTGGCAAACAGTTCTCGCTCAATTAAAAACAAATATATCGGAAGCGAGTTTTAATACTTGGTTTAAAAATACAAAAATAGAATCAATAGAAAATAAGAGTGTAACCATATCAGTACCAAACTCTTTTGTTAAAGAGTGGTTAGAAAATAAATACAATAAAATAATATTAAAAACTATAAAAAGCATTGAGGGCGACATAAAACAAATAAACTATACGATAAACAACAATACTCCTGTAAAAGAGAAAGAAGAAAAGACAAACTTTAATCAAATGAATATACAGGAATTAGTGGTAGATCAAGAAACAGGACTAAACCCAAAATACGAGTTTGATAATTTTATAATAGGTCCTTTTAATGAACTAGCTCATGCAGCAGCTTATGCTGTAGCGGAAAATCCCGGCTCAGTATATAACCCTTTCTTTGTATATGGAAAAACAGGACTAGGAAAAACACACCTCTTACAAGCACTCGGAAATAAAATAAAAGAAAAAAAGAAAGTAAAATATATTCAAGCTCAAAAATTTATATCAGGAATAGTTTCCGGAATAAGAAACGGAACGATAGAGGATTTTAAAAAACAATATAAAAACATAGATGTTCTTATTATAGACGATATACAGTTTCTCTCAGGAAAAGAAAAAACACAAGAAGAGTTTTTTCATGCATTTAATGAGTTATATGAAAAAAATAAACAGATAATACTGTCCTCCGATAGACCTCCTAAATCTATAAATGCACTAACAGACAGATTGAGATCAAGATTTGAAGGAGGAATGATAGCAGATATAAATTATCCCGATACAGAAACAAGAGTAGCTATATTAAAAACAAAAGCACAAGAAAAAAACTTTTATCTAAACAATGATGTTTTGTATTATATAGCAGAAAATGTGCAGAAAAATATAAGAGAAATGGAAGGGGTTTTAAATAAACTAATAATTTACCAAAAAATAAACAAAGGAGATCTTGATCTAAATTCCGCTAAAAAAATACTAGGAAATGTATTCAAGTCTCCTGTTGCTTCTGTTTCTATAAACAAAATAATAAAAGCAGTTGCAGATTTTTATGATATAAACGAAAAAGAAATAATAAGCTCTTCAAGAAAAAAAGAGGTTGTGAAACCAAGAAGTGTTATTATTTACGTCACAAGAAAAGAACTAGAATACTCTTTTCCTTTTATAGGAAAAAAAATAGGAGGAAGAGATCACACTACTGTAATGCATTCATATAACAAGATAGAAAAAGAGTTAGAAACAAATGAAGAAACAAAAGAAGAAATATCACTTATAAAACAGTCTATACTTTCCATGTAAAACTTGTTTATAATTTAAAATATAAAAAAAATATAAAATTATAAACAGTTTTTACACATATAAAAAAGCGTTATATCAACAAGTTTTTACAAGTTAATTTTAACCAAAAAAGTAAAGTTATCCAGTTAATTAATTACAAACAATAAGTTAATAATTTATTTTATGAAAACTACAGTTTTGCAAAAAAGTTTAAAAGAAGGAATTAATACAGTAAGTAGAGCGGTGGGAAAATCTACAACACTTCCTGTTTTGAAAAATATTTTAATAAAAGTTAAAGATAATTTTCTTAATATATCATCAACAGATTTAGAGATGGGTGTTAAATGGTGGGTTTTAACTAAAACAGAAAAAAAAGGAGAAATAACTGTACCTTTTTCTACTATCTCAAGTTTTGTTAATCTTTTACCTGAAAAGAATATTGACCTGCAATTAAAAGATAATAAGTTAACTATTAACTGTGAGGGTTATAAAACACAAATAAATGGAGTTAGTTCAGAAGAGTTTCCTATTATTCCAGAAGTAAAAAAAGACAAATCTATCTCTATAAATAGTAGATTATTTTGTGAAGGTTTAATGCAAGTAATAGATATACCTTCTCCTTCTAAAGTAAAACCAGAGATATCAGGTGTACTTTTTCTTTTTTCTGGTAAACAGTTAAAAATGGTCGCTACTGATAGTTATAGATTAACAGAAAAAACTGTTAATCTTGAAAATTCTGTAAAAAGTGATTTTTCTTTTATTCTTCCTCAAAGAACAGCAAGAGAGATCGTTAATATCTTTAAGGAAGAAAATAAGAATGTAGATATATTTTTTAACTCAAATCAGATCCTTTTTGAATTAAAAATGGATGAGGTTGATCATCCTAAGACACAGGTTTCTTCAAAACTTATAGAAGGAAATTATCCTGATTATAAAGAGATTATTCCTTCAAAATATGAAACACAAGTTGTTTTGAATAAAGATGAATTTTTAAACAAAATAAAAGCAGCAAGTGTTTTTAGTGGAAAAATTAACGAGGTTACCTTGAAGATTGACACTAAAAAAGGAGAGTTATTAGTAAAAAGTGAGAACCCCGACCTTGGTGACTATAACGCTAATATAAAAGCAAAACTAGAAGGTGATGATGTGAGTATATCATTTAATTATAAATTTTTATTGGATGGACTTAATAATATAAAAAGTTCACAGGTTTTATTAGGAGTTAATGGAGAATCTAATCCCGGGGTAATAAAGCCTATTGGAAAAGATGACTTTTTGTATGTTGTTATGCCTATTAAAAATAATTAATTGAGAAAACTTTCCATAAACATTCTCCATATCGGAGCGGCAACAATCATGCTTTCTCCTCCTGTCATAGACATATTATTATTATTTCCCGCCCAAACCCCAACAACAATATCTGGCGTATAACCTATTGTCCATCCATCTCGAAACTCTTGTGTAGTACCTGTTTTTACCGAAACGTTGTGATCTTTAAAATGTAAAGGAGACTCTGCTCCAAACATAGGCGATCGAGCTTCATCGTCGGAAAGTATATCATTTATAAGATTTGCTGCGGATGAACTTAAAACTCTTCTGGGAGTGTTTTCATTTTTTTCTATAATCTCTCCTTTATTGTCTGTTATTTTAGAGATAGATAGTGTTGGAGTGTGATACCCTCCTGTTGAAAATGTGCCATAAGCAGATGTTATCTCTAAAAGTTTTACATCTCCTCCTCCAAGAACAAGAGGTAATCCATAAAAGTCTGCGCCTCTTTTTAGTGTTGTTATTCCCATGTTATGTACTTTATTTATAACATTTTCCACTCCAACAGCTTTTAAAACTTTAACAGAAGGTATGTTTAAAGATTGTGCCAAGGATTCGCGAAGAGTTACTTCTCCTCTAAATCTTCCATCGTAGTTTCGAGGTATATAAGGATCTCTTACTGTTCCAAAGTTTGTTTTTTCATCTATAACCGTTGTTTTATCATCATATCCTTCTTCAAAAGCTACAGCATAAGCAAAGGGTTTAAAAGCGGAGCCCGGTTGTCTATTGCTCATTGCAGTATTTGTGTAAGGTTCAAATAAACAACTTGATCCCGGTACGCACCCGGAAGGATAAGGCTCTTTAAAGTAATCAGCGGAACCGACCATAGCGAGGATTTCTCCCGTATTAGGATCGATAGCAACAAGAGAAGCGTTGTGTGCATTGTATTGGGTGTTGTTTTTTGCTCCGGCTTTTATTATTTCTTCCGCCTCTTTCTGCATATCAAAGTCAATTGTGGTATAAATATTTAAACCTTTTTCTTTTAGGAAATCTTCTCCATATTTGTTTTCAAGATATCCTTTTATGTGCATTATAAAGTGCGGAGCCTGTAAATAGTTGGAGAAATTGGAAAAGTCAATAACTTCTTCTTTTGCTTCTTCTTTTTCTGTTTCTGTTATAAAGCCCACTTCTTTCATTCTGTTTAATAAAACATCTTTTCTTCTCATTAATTCATCTGCGTTTTCACCAAAAGGAGAAAGCATACTTGGAGAAGGAAGTAAAGAAACAAGTACTGCGGATTCTGCTAAAGACAAGTCTTTTGCTTTTTTATCAAAATATGTGTTTGCTGCAGACTCTACTCCGTAAGCGTTTTGCCCAAAAGGAACTTGGTTTAGATAAAATTCCAATATTTCATCTTTTGAATATCTTCTTTCAAGCTCTATCGTTAATATTATTTCTCTTGTTTTACGCATGTAAGTCTTTTCACGCGTAAGGAAAGCGGAACGAATAAGTTGTTGTGATATGGTCGATCCTCCTGCCACAGTGTCTCTCATTCTTATGTTTTCCAGTGCAGACCGTGCTATACCTCTAAAATCTATACCAAAATGATTGTAGAAATTATAATCTTCCGCTGCAAGAAGAGCTTTTATAAAGTTATCGGAAACTTCTGATAAAGGAACTGGCGTCCTTCTTTCTTCTCCATATATTGTATATAAAACATGTTCTCCAGTGCGGTCATATATCTTTGTCGGTTCAGCAACAGGAATATCCATAAATCTTTCGGGACGAGGAAGGTCTTTTGCAAAATATATAAATAAAAGAGATGATATAAGTATTATTAAAAGAGAAGAAAGCGTAAAAAAATAAAATACGCCAATAAAAAACTTTTTGGTTTTGCTTTTTTTAACCATAATGCCTTTTATTATACATTAAAATTTTATTTTTTTCAAAAAGGCTTTTTAAGTATATTTGCTCCGCATATAGCGACCCCCAGAGCATCTGCTGCGTCATCAGGCTGAGGAATTTCTTCTAAATTAAGAGTGGCGCATATCATTTTTTGAACTTGTTTTTTATCTGCTTTCCCATATCCTGTAACAGCAAGCTTTATTTGTGGAGGCGTGAACTCGTAAACAGGAACGTTTTCTCTTGATGCCGTCATTATAATAACGCCCTTTGATTGGCTTACGGGAATCACTGTTTTTGAGTTTTTAAAAAAATAAAGCTTTTCTACTGATAGTATCTGCGGATCGTATTTTTTTATTATAGAAAGAAGCTCTTTGTTTAGTATATCTAAACGAAAAGAAGAAGACAGAGACTTGCTTGTTTCTATTACCCCATAATCTAAACAAATCATATCGCTATCTTTTAATTCAACGACTCCGTATCCTGTTGTTGCTGTTCCCGGATCTATTCCTATAATAATCATGTTTTATCGTTTTCAATTGTTTTTTTTAAATAAACCACAACAATCCCCATAACAAAAGACAAAATCACTCCTCTTAAAAATGGCACTCTTTCTTTTTCTTTTCTTTTTTTATTAAACTCTATTGGTTTTGCGGGTGGAGAAGGAGGAGGGTAGATGTAAAAATTATCAGAGTTTTGTTTATAGGTTTCGTTTTCTTTTTTTCTTAAAACAGTTTGTCCTTTTTCGGGGTTATTAACAGAAGGTTTGCTATAAGGATTTTTAGGGGAACCCCATGAAAGAGAATCAATAACTTCTCCATCTTTATTTATCAATGCTACACTGTTGTCTTGTGAGAGATACTGTTTTGACTTTATATCAGCGTTCATCTTTAAAGGAAAATCTTCGTTTCTCGAACTTGCCCAAACAAAATAATCATTCTTTTTTATTGTGCTTTCTTTTGGAAACACTCTTATAGAAGACTCACTTCCTGTAGAAGATCTTTTTCTTAAAGAGTACCCTTCAATATTAACATCTCTATCAAAGGTGTTGTATATTTTTATATAAGCATCATCCGTTCTTTCTCCTTCGGTTTGCACTTCTGTTATTATAATTGCCCAAGCAAAAGAAGGAAAAAACAAAAAAAATAAAACTGTAAACCTCATTTTATCGTTTTTAGATGTTTTTTTGCTTTTTCGGTTATAACTCTTCCTCGAGGAGTTCTTTTAATAAATCCTATTTGTACTAAATAAGGCTCATATATGTCGATGATAGTTTCCTTTTCTTCCGAGGAGGCTATTGATAAAGAGTGTAGTCCCGCCGGTCCACCGGAAAACTTTTCTTCCAGTGTTTGCAGTATTTTTCTGTCTCCTGACTCGAGGCCCATTTCATCTATATCAAGAAAAGAGAGGGCTTCTTGCGCATCCTTTCTTGAAACGGTTTTGTTTCCCTCCACTTCGGAAAAATCACGAACCCTCTTTAATAAACGATTTGCAACTCTGGGATTGAATCTGGAGCAAGACGCAATTAGCTTCACGGCGTCGTTTTTTATTTTTATGTCAAGAAGAGAAGAGGATCTTTTTATTATCTCTTCTATTTCATTTTTTTTATAGTTCTCTACTCTGAAGGTTCCTCCAAAACGACTCCTTAAAGGAGAAGAAAGAAAGGCGAGTCTTGTAGTTGCTCCGATAAGAGTGAACCTGGGAACTTTAAGCTCCATTGTGCGCGCCATGGGGCCGTTTCCTATAATAAGATTTAATTTGAACTCTTCCATTGCGGGATATATCATCTCTTCACAAACCCTGTTCATTCTATGGATCTCGTCTATAAAAAGAACATCTCCTTCTCGAAGATTGGTAAGTATGGCTGCAAGATCACCCGCTTTTTTTATTGAAGGTCCGGCAATAACCCTTATTCCGGAACCCATCTCTTTTGCCACAATATAGGAGAGTGTTGTCTTTCCAAGTCCGCTTCCTCCATAAAAAAGAATATGTTCTATGCAAGCTTCTTTTCTTTTCTTTGCTGCCTCTATTATTATAGAAATGTTCTTTTTTATTTTTTCTTGCCCGATATACTGAGAAAAGCTCTGTGGTCTCAGCGCAAGATCAAGAACTTCATCTTCTTTTTTTGTTTGAGGAGAAACTCTTCGTTCTTTTTGCATGAACTAGCTTACTCTATTTACTTCTTCTATGGTTGTTTCTTTATTTAAAACCTTCATCAATCCGTCTTGTCTTACGGTTATCATTCCTTTTTCAAGAGCTTTTTTTCTTATTTCTGAAATAGAAGGAGACTGAAGTATTAACTCTTGCATCTCTTCATCAACAAGAAGAATCTCAAAAATACCCACTCTTCCTTTGTATCCCGTATAGTTGCATTGACGACACCCTATCGGTCTTACATGTTCCGGACTTTCGGGAATAAAGAAATCATCTTCTTCTATATCTTTAAGACTTTCCTTTATTTCTGAAAAAAGTTCTTCGGGGATCTCTTCTGTTTTCGCGCAGTTTTTGCATATCTTTCTTATTAATCTTTGGGCTATAACCATGTTTGTTGCCGGCGAGATATTTATGGGGTCTTCTCCCAACGACTGCATGCGTGCTACTGCTCCGGGAGCATCGTTTGTGTGTAGAGTGGAAAAGACAAGGTGTCCTGTAAGGGCTGCCTGTAGGGCAATGTGTATGGTCTCATAATCCCTTATCTCTCCTACAAGTATAACGTCCGGGTCTTGCCTTACAATGGCGCGTAATCCGTTTGCAAAATCATATCCTTTTTCTTCGTGAACCTCCGTTTGAGATATTCCCGAAAGATGATACTCCACCGGATCTTCTATTGTCACAATTTTTATGGAAGGATCTCTTATTGTTTTAAGAAAAGCGTAAAGAGTGGTCGTCTTTCCTGATCCTGTCGGTCCCGTCACAACAATCATTCCGTTCGGTCTTGTTATTTCATTTTTAAATGTTTTTAGTATTTTTTCACGCAAACCAAGCTCTTCAAGAGTGATCAGTTTTCTCGGGTCAAGAGTTCTCATCACTATCGTTTCTCCGTACTCGGAAGGGAGGGTGGACATTCTTATTTCAATTTCAACGTCTTCTCCCGCGATAGGTATAATAATGGAGAACCTTCCGTCTTGTGCGCGATCTTCCACGTTAAGCTTTACTCCCGAAAGGAGCTTTATCCTGGAGGCGATCTTTTTGTTTATCTTTTCATCCAAAAAGATCACGTCTTGGAGAACTCCGTCCAGCCTTATTCTCAGTTTTCCGCTATCTTCTTCGGGCTCAAAATGAATGTCGGAAGCTTCTAACATGATGCTTCCTGCAAGTATTACTTCAAATATCTTTGAAATATCTTTTTCCAGAGAAGAGGTTATCTTTTCCTTAAAAGAGGGCACATTTGTTACGTTTCTTCTTATGTCTTCGGAAACTTCCCTTGGTATAGCAACCTCTCCTGCTACTGATGATCTTTGTTCTTGTGGCATAATATAGTTACTGTTATACTTTAATTTATCCCAAAAAGACTAATGAGTCAATTAAATGAAAATAAAAACTTTTTCTTCAAGAGAAACTAAAAAAAAGGGTGTTCTTCTCGCAAAAAAGATAAAAGCGCCGGCACTTATAGCAATAAAAGGAGACTTGGGAAGTGGAAAAACAACCTTTTTAAAAGGGTTTGCCAAGGGACTAGGAATAAAGGAAGAGGTGCAAAGCCCTACTTTTGTCATATTTAAAAAATACAAAACACAAAAAGGAAAATTTTATCACTTTGATGCTTATAGGATAAGTGATGAAGATCTTTCTTCTTTGCGATTTAAAGAGATACTGTCATCAAAAGAAAGTATAGTTGCCATAGAGTGGAGTGAAAACATAGAAAAATCTCTTCCTTTAAAAAGAATAGAGATACATTTTAGATTTGTTAATAGAAATGAAAGAGAGTTGATAATAAAAGAAATAAATGGTAAACTGAAAGGTAGTTCAAGGGCCCGTGGCTCAGCTGGCTAGAGCGTCGGCGTGGCACGCCGAAGGTCGCCGGTTCAAGTCCGGCCGGGTCCACCAATATCTTCCTTTTAAGGATTTTTTGTTTAATTAAGTGGAGGGGTACCGAAGTGGACACAACGGCCCCGCCTCGAAAGCGGATGGTCCGAAAGGACACGTGGGTTCGAATCCCACCCCCTCCGCAAACTCTTTATGTTTAATTTTAGAAAAAAAGAAGCGCAAACTCCTAAAGAAAAAGATTGTTCGCATGAATGCATAGAAGGACTGGAAAGGAAGATAAAAGAGATGGAAGAAAAAATAGAGGAGCTAAAGGAGCAACAAAAAAACTTTGTTCAAAAAGTTTCGCTTGTAAGATTCAATCCTTTTTCAGACATAGGAGGTGATCAAAGCTTTTCTGTTGCGATGTTAGACAAAGAAAATGATGGCATAGTAATGACAAGTTTTTACTCCAAAGAGGGTAATAGAGTTTATGGTAAGGAGATAAACAAGGGAAGGTGTGATTATGCGCTTTCAGAAGAAGAGAAGATGGTAATAAAAAAAGCTTGCAATGAAGAGTAATAAAAAAAATAAACCGCCGGTAGTAGTTGTTCTTGGACATGTAGATCACGGGAAGAGTTCCCTTTTGGAAGCAATAAAGGATCTCAAGATAACACAAAAAGAGTCCGGAGGTATAACGCAGCACATAGGGGCTTACTTTATAGAACATGAAAATAAAGGAGTTACTTTTATAGACACCCCTGGACATGAGGCTTTTTCTGCAATGAGGTCTAGAGGGACCACGATTGCGGATGTGGCCGTTCTTGTTGTTGCTTGCGATGATGGAGTAAAAGAACAGACAAAGGAAGCTATAGAGCACGTTAGAAAAACAAAAACACCTTTTGTTGTTGCTTTAAATAAGATAGATAAAAAAGAAGCTAATCCAGAAAGAACAAAACAGATGCTTGCTTCGGAAGGCGTTTTCGTGGAGTCTTTTGGGGGAGACACTCCCTCAGTAGAGGTTTCTGCTGAAAAAAGAAAGGGAATAGATGAGCTTTTAGAAATGATACTTCTCGTTGCGGAAATGGAGGAGCTACAGTGTAAAAAAGATGTGCCCGCGAAAGGTTCTGTTATAGAGTCAAAAGTTAACAAGAAAAAAGGAGCGAGCGCCACTCTTCTTGTAGAAGAAGGAACCCTTCAAAAAGGCGATGTAATAGGAACAGAGTCGTGTTATGGAACGGTGAGGACAATGGAAGATTGCACAGGAGAAGAGATTGAAAAAGCAGGCCCTTCGCGTCCGGTAAGTATTATAGGGGTAAAAGGGTGTCCGCATGCAGGAGAAAGGTTTGAAGTACACGAAAAGCTAAGTGAGGCAAAAAAATCAATACCGCAAAAAGAGATTCAAGCAGATGAACAAAAGCCTGAAGTGAAAGAGTTTCCGGTTGTTGTAAAAGCAGACACTTTTGGTTCTTTAGAGGCCATTAAAACCAGCATAGACGCCATTCCACGTGATAAGGTTTTTGTAAGAGTGATAAGGTCGGGCGTAGGAAATATTAACGAGAATGATGCAGACATTGCTAAAGCTGCAGGAGCGGATATTTTTTCTTTTCATGTAAAAACTGATAATGCAGCGAAAAACATGATTTTGCGTGATAACATAAATGTAAGAAACTTTGATGTTATCTATGAGCTTTTAGATGGTATAAAGAAAGAGGCCTCTAAGATAATAGAGCCGGAAAAGGTAAGGACAGAGATAGGAAAAATAAAATTATTGGCAGTGTTTCGTACAAAAGGAAACAGGCAGATATTAGGGGGTAAGATAATAAAAGGAGAGGCCTTAAAAGGCGCTTTAGCGGAAGTTTGGAGGGAGAACGAAAAGCGTGGAGAAGGCAAGGTTGTTAATTTGAAAAAAGAAGAAAAAGATATAGAAAGAGCTCCAGAAAGAGAAGAGATAGGACTACTTTTTGAGGGGAGTTGCAGAGCAGAAGAGGGAGATGTTATCTTTATGTACAAAGAAGAAGAGATTGTTATTTCGCTTTAGGGCCACGTAGCCAAGTGGTAAGGCAAGGGTCTGCAAAACCCTCATCATGGGTTCGATTCCCATCGTGGCCTCCTTTTTTTGCCGGGATGGCGGAACTGGTAGACGCTGAAGACTTAAAATCTTTTGGGGTTTTTTCCCGTGTGGGTTCGAGTCCCACTCCCGGCACAAATAAAAAAATCCCGCTTTTGCGGGATTATTTTATTATCTCTATGTGTGTTGTTTTTCTTCCCAACTCTCTCGCTTCCGCTCTTGTTTCAAACCATACATCTACATACCCGTCGTGCCAAACATCTTCGTAAGGAGGAGAGTATCTGCGGTTCATGCGATCCTTTACAATAAAAGTTTTGTCACCATAAATGTCGGGCACTCTTATCTCTGTTCCAAACTCTAGAAAGTTTGCTGCAACTATTCCGTCTCTTACTCTTTCTCCTGACGCGGTAATGAATGGCTCAGAGTTTGTTTGGCATTCAGTACTTGAGTATCCTGTAATCTCTACCCATTTTTTTTCCACTGATTCTTCTTTTACTGCCACTGTCTGTGGTTTTTTGTAAATAGGAGAAGAAGATGCAAGCAGTGTGTTTCCTTCATATATGTGCTCTTTTTCAACCTCCTTGCTTGTGCTTGATATAGAGAGAGGGCTGTTTTTATTCTCTTCTTCCGAAAAGCTTATGCTTGTTAGTAGTAAAAAAGAAACTGTTATCGAAAAGAAGAGAGTGCTTAACCAAGACTCGTCAGAAGATTTTATTTGATTAGACATATTTTAGTAATTGTAACAGATATTTTTAAATTAAAAAACCCTCACGAATGAGGATTAATTCATTTTAACACAAACAAGAAATAAGGTCAAGCATTTATTGGAGCGGGTGAGCGGAATCGAACCGCCATTTCATCCTTGGCAAGGATGTGTAATGAACCGTTATACGACACCCGCATTCTTGGTGCCGCGGGCCGGGATTGAACCGGCGACCTAACGATTTTCAGTCGTTCGCTCTACCACTGAGCTACCGCGGCTGGTGGACGGTGTAGGACTCGAACCTACGGCCTCGTCGATGTAAGCGACGCGCTCTAGCCAGCTGAGCTAACCGTCCTCTTTAAGTGCTCGGGACAGGAGTCGAACCTGCACAGGCGTAAGCCCACATCCCCCTCAAGGATGCGTGTCTACCAGTTCCACCACCCGAGCTTTTTATTTTATCTTCTTTCTAATGATCTTCTTGGACTTTTCTCGGATATAGTACAACTTTGCGCGGCGAGTCTTTCCTTTTTTAACAATCTCGATACTTTCTATGTTTTTTCCGTGAACAGGAAACACCTTTTCTACTCCTACTTTATCCATTACTTTTCTTACCGTTATTGAGGCAGTAACGCCTTTTCCATGCTTTTGGGCTATAAGCATTCCTTCAAAGCTTTGTGTTCTTCCGTTTACGTTTTGCGTAACGCGCACCGTATCACCGGGACTCATTTCGGGAATATCCTTTTTTTCTTGTTTTTTATTAAATTGATCTATCTTAACAGACATCTTTTTTTAGGTTATGAATAACTTTTTTTAAATCTTTTGGCAGTGGCGCAGTAAATATCATCTTTCCTTTCGGTGTTTTTATCTTTAACGACCTTGCGTGTAAAAACATTCTGTTTAATTCTTGCGGATCTTTTTGGTCCTTGAATCCGTAAAGAGCATCTCCTGCCACAGGGTGTCCCATGTGTGAAAGATGACATCTTATCTGGTGTTTTCTTCCGCTTTTCGGGAAAACGCACAAAAGAGAGTGGTTGTTAAATCTTTTTAATGTTTTAAAGAAAGTTACAGCCTCTCTTTTTTCTCCGGCGCGTGCTATCTGCTTTTTTCTGTTTTTCGGAGACCTTCCTATGGGAACATCTACTCTTCCCTTGTCTCTCTTTACTTTCTTAAACACAAGAGCAATATAGGTTTTTTTTGCTTTTTGCGCAAGGAACTGCTCCTGCATAAAAGAAAGATCTTTTTCGCTTTTTGCAAAAACAACAACACCGGAAGTGTCCTTGTCCAAACGGTGGACCGCTCCACCTCTTTCTCCTCCTATCTCCTTGAGATAGGGGCGATCCAGAGCAAGAACGCTTGCAACGCTGTCTTCTTTGTCGGAAAAAACCACCTTTCCGGGTTCTTTATTTACTACTATAATGTGCTTATCTTCGTAAATTACTTCTGTCATAATGTGTGGGCGCGCCTGGACTCGAACCAGGGACCTTCTGCGTGTCGAGCAGACGCTCTAGCCAACTGAGCCACGCGCCCATATTTCGGCTTGGTGGGCGCACCTGGACTTGAACCAGGGACCTCGACTTTATAAGAATCGCGCTCTCACCGACTGAGCTATGCGCCCTAACTTCATGGGGGATTATAACATAAAAACAAATTAATCGCTACTCTTTGATCATTTTTTCGTATTCATCCCTTTCAATAGTTTCTTTGTCCATCAGTTCTTGTGTTACCTTTTTGAGTAGTTCTTTCTTGTCTTTAAGTGTTTTGGTTGCAGTTTCTTCCGCTTTTTTTATAAATTTTGCAACCTCTTTATCCAGTTTTGCAGCAGTTTCTTCTGAGTACTTCTTTTCTTCATGCATCTCTCTTCCCAGAAAGACGTGCTCTTTTTCTCCTCCGAAATGAATCGGTCCCATTGCTGACATGCCAAACTCTTTTACTAGTTTCCTTGCGAACTTTGATGCTCTCTCTAGATCGTTTACTGCTCCTGTGGAAACTTCTTTAAATATTAGTTTTTCCGCGCAGTATCCTCCAAGCAAAACGGCCATTTCGGAAACAAGCTCCGACTTTCTTTTTATGTGACTGTCTTCCGATGCCACTTTTAATGTGTATCCTGCTGCTTGTCCTCGAGCAATAATTGATATCTTTCTTACGGGATCTGTGTCGGGCAAAAAAGAGGAAACTATTGCGTGACCTGCTTCGTGGTATGCGGTTGTTTCCTTTTCTTTTTTGCTCATCGCATAACTCTTTCTTTCCGGACCAAGAAGAACTTTTTCGATAGACTCAAGAAAGTCTTCTTGTCCTACTTTCTTTTTTCTTTTTCTTGCAGCAAGTATGGCCGCCTCGTTTACCAGATTTGCAAGATCTGCACTAGAGAATCCGGGAGTTCTTTCTGCTATCTCTTTGTATTTTACGTTTCTCTTCAACGGCTTTCCTTTAGAGTGTATCTTTAATACCTCTATACGACTTTCTTTGTCCGGAAGATCAAGTATTATTTTGCGGTCAAACCTTCCCGGCCGTAAAAGAGCGTGATCCAATATGTCGGGACGATTGGTGCTTGCAAGAACTATTATCTTTGTGTCTTGCTTAAATCCGTCCATCTCCACAAGTATCTGATTTAGTGTTTGCTCCCTTTCGTCGTTTCCTCCTCCCACTCCTGCTCCTCTTGCTCTTCCTACCGCATCAAGCTCGTCTATATAAACAATGCAAGGTTGTTTCTTTTTTGCTGTATTGAAAAGATCTCTTACTCTGCCGCTTCCCACTCCCACAAAAAGCTCAATAAACTCTGATCCTGATATCTCGAAAAAGGGAACTCCCGCTTCTCCCGAAACAGCTCTTGCTAGTAATGTTTTTCCTGTTCCCGGTTGTCCCGTAAGAAGAACACCTTTTGGTATTCGCGCTCCTATCTTTAGAAATCTTGAGGGGTCTTTCAGAAACTCTACGATCTCTTTTATCTCTTCTTTTGCTTCTTTTAGTCCGGCTACATCGTCAAATGTTATGTTCTCACTGGGAAGCCCTCCTTCTCCGAAAAGACGCGCTTTTGCCTTGGAAAAATCCATTGCTTGCATTGCTCCCCCTTTTGCCTGACGGAACATGGAGCGGAATATGAATATGATGATAAGAAGAGGGATGAGAAGTATCATCATCGTATACAGGAAAGACCAATCCCTTTCTTCCTCAAACTGTAGATTTAGAGCTCGTATCTTTTCTTCCTCTACTCCGAAACCTTTTAGCGACTCAGAAAGTGATGTTTCCGGTTCCCTTTGTGTTTTTGCGATTAGCTCATCATCCCTAAAGGCCTCTATGCTTGTTCCTACAACTACGATCTTGTCTATCTCTTCTTCGTTTATCATGCTTACCAGCTCACTCATGCTTACCTTCTGGTCGTCTTTAAGGGAGTCAGATGCAATAAACCCGAAAAGCGCCACTACAATAAGTAGTATCAAAAAGAACGAAATTACGTTTTTTGTTAAGTTTTTAGTTATCTTTTGCATGGCGCTATGATATCACAACAATGAACTCTATTCAAAATTGATATTTCTTGCATTTATTGTTATAATGGCCGCTATGCCCTCGTAGCTTAATTGGATAAAGCAATTCCCTTCTAAGGAAGAGAGTGCAGGTTCGAGTCCTGCCGAGGGCACATGGCGGCCGTAGCTTAATCGGCAAAGCACTTGGTTGTGGTCCAAGAGCATGCGGGTTCGAGTCCCGTCGGTCGCCCTTTAAAGCGTCCTCGTAGCTCAACAGGAGAGAGCGGTGGCCTCCTAAGCCATTGATGCAGGTTCGAGTCCTGCCGAGGACACTAGTTTACAAGTCTCAAGCTAAAGCGATGCTCGTTGGCGTTTATAGAGAGTATCTTGAATTTGTATGTTTTTCCGACTTCAAGAGATTCTTCCATCTTTTCTCTTGTCTGGAACTCTGATATATGACAGAGGCCTTGTATGCCGGGGGTTATCTCTACGAAAGCTCCAAAAGAGATAAACTTTGTCACCGTCCCCTCTACTACATCTCCTTCTTTATATTTTTCTTCTACGTTTTCCCAGGGATCCTCCTTTAGTGCTTTTAACGACAAGAACACTTTTCCGTTCTCTATCTTTATGATCTTTGCTTTTATGCTTTCTCCTTCCTTTATTATCTGACGAGGATCATCCACTAGCCCCCAGTCCAGCTCAGAGATGTGCATGAGTCCTTCTATTCCGTTGCCGAACTTTACAAATGCACCAAAGTCAACTATCCCGGTAACTTCTCCCTCTACTACATCTCCTTCTTTGTACTCTTCAAGCGACTCCTGTTTCTTTTCTATTTCGTTTACTTTTTCCGAGAGAATTATCTTTTCTTTATTCTTAGAGAGGTCCAGTATTCTTACCTCCATCTCTTTTCCGACAAACTTTTGAAGCTCTTTTAGTATTTGAGAGGAGTCTCCTCCTTCAACACGGGGATAGTTCTCAGAAGAAAGCTGAGAAGAAGGAATAAAAGAAGGAATTCCTGATATCTTTGCCAATAATCCTCCTTTGTTTGCTCCGTCTATCTTTACCTTTACCGTCTCTCCTTTCTCTTTTTTCTCCTCTAAAACTCCCCAAGCAATATCTTTTTTTGCTTGGATGCGGGAACACTCTACATATCCATCCTCGTTCTCAAGATCGAGTATCTTTACAGTTACAGAGTCCCCTTCTTCGAGGTCTTTGAGTTCGTCCTTTACGGCATAGAACTCACGTCCATATATTACCCCCGTACCAAATATTCCCAAATCAATAAAAGCGGCGGCTCGCCCCTTACCTGATATTTTTCCTTCCACCGTTTCTCCTTCTTTAGGAATATCGAGCAGGTTTTTTTCTTTTAATTCTTCTTTTAACATAGTGCCGTAATTTTACATGATTTCTTGATTTTTTCAAGAGTAGTGCTAGAATGAAAGCAATATGAATATAGTTTGGTACGGACAATCGTGTTTTAAAATAACTCTACAGGGAAACAAGAAGTCCAAGCGGAAGGTGACCATTCTCACGGACCCTTTTGAGGAGGAGATTGGCATAAAAATGCCTAAGACTGAGGCGGATATTGTTCTTATAAGTCACAATCATCATGACCATAGCAATAAAGGGTGTCTGAAGGGTGACCCGTTTATAATTGAAGGGCCTGGAGAATATGAAGTAAAGGATGTTTTTGTGAGAGGAGTGTTTTCTTTTCATGATGAAAGCGAAGGAAGTGAGCGTGGAGTGAACACTATTTACACTATGCTTGCGGAAGGGATAAACGTGTGCCATCTGGGAGACTTCGGGGAAAAAGAGCTTAGCAGCGAGCAGTTGGGAGAAATAGGAAGCGTTGATGTTCTTTTTGTTCCCGTGGGAGGAGTATATACTATTGACGCAAAAGGAGCGGCAAGAGTTGTTTCACAGATAGAGCCGCGCATAGTTGTTCCCATGCACTACAGTGTCCCGGGTCTTAAGTTGCAGCTTGGAGGTCTTGCTGATTTCTTAAAAGTTATGGGAGAAAAACAAACGGAAGAAGTAGAAAAGCTTTCCTTGCAAAAGAAAGACCTTTTAAAAGAAGACACGAAAATAACTCCTCTTTCTTTATCTTCAAAGAAGTAAAATGCTTCAGAAATTAAAAAATCTTCCGGAAAAAAGAAAGAAGATAATCATCTGGGGCGCTGCTGTAGTAATAGTCGCTCCCATTTTATTTTTTCAAGTGCAGGGCACAAAAAATAAACTGGAAAACATAAGCTTTGAGTCTTCGCCTTTTTCTTCGCTTAGCCAGGAGATTAGTTTTGGCATGGACAATGTGCTGGAAGGAATGAAAGAAGAAGGGTTTTCTCTTGAAGAGATAGAGGAAGAGTTACGGGAGATAAAAGAAGAAGGAGATTTAACAAAAGAGGAGGAAGAAGAAATAGAAGAAATTTTAGAAGAAATTAAAAATGAAGAGCAGTAAAAAAGAAACAAAAGGAACGGATATAGGGTACGTTAAGCCGCGCAGTATCACTGAAGAGATGCGCAGCTCTTATATAGATTACGCTATGTCGGTAATTGTAGGAAGAGCACTTCCTGATGTGCGTGACGGGCTAAAGCCAGTGCACCGAAGAATACTTTATGCAATGAAAGAGGATGGCGTGACGCATAATGCGAGATTTAAAAAGTCTGCCAGTGTGGTGGGAACAACCCTTGCACGCTACCATCCTCATGGAGATATGGCTGTTTATAACTCTCTTGTGCGAATGGCGCAGGATTTTTCCATGCGCTATCCTCTTATTCAAGGACAAGGAAACTTTGGGTCTATTGACGGCGATCCTCCTAGTGCGATGAGGTACTCTGAGGCAAGACTTTCCAAGTTGGGAGAGTATATGCTTCAAGACATAGCAAAAGATACAGTTGATTTTATAGAAAACTATGATGGCACTAAAAAAGAACCAAAAGTGCTTCCATCTCCTGTGCCGCAGTTTCTTTTAAATGGATCTCTTGGCATAGCGGTTGGCATGGCCACAAGTGTTCCTCCTCACAACTTGTCAGAGGTAGTGGATGCCTGTGTGCACCTTATAGATAATCCTAATGCAGCAACAGAGGACCTGTTAGAGTTTGTAAAAGGACCTGATTTCCCCACAGGAGGAGAGATATACAACAAAGAAGACATAATTGCTGCTTACTCAAAAGGAAAAGGCTCCATAGTTGTACGTGGAAAAGCGGAGATAGAGGAAGAAAAAAACAAGAGTCGTATTGTAATAACAGAAATTCCTTTTGGAGTGAGAAAAGCAAAGATGGTGCAGAGCTTTGCGAACATGGTGCAAAAGAAGAAACTGGAAGGAGTAAAGGACATAAGAGACGAGTCTGACAGAGAAGGGTTGCGGGTAGTTCTTGACCTCAAAAAGGACGCCTATCCCAAAAAGATACTAAACAGACTGTACAACTTCTCTTCACTGCAGGAGACATTTCACCTTAACATGCTTTCCCTTGTTGAAGGAATACAGCCTCAGGTTCTAAGTCTTGCGGAGATACTTTATAACTATCTAAATCACAGAGAAGAAGTTATAACAAGAAGAACGCGTTTTGATCTGGAGAAAGCAAAACAAAGAGCACATATATTAGAAGGGCTTCACAAGGCACTTTCTGATATAGATGAGGTTATAAAGACAATAAAAGGCTCTGAGAGTCGGGACAGTGCAAAGGCTAACCTTATAAAAAAGTTTAAATTTTCTGAAGTTCAAGCGGACGCTATTCTCGATATGCGTCTTCACAAGCTTGCACGTCTCGAAAGAGAAGAGATAGAAAAGGAGTTAAAGGAGAAGCTTGCGCTCATAAAAAAGCTCACGGCAATACTAAAGAGCAAGAAAAAAATAAAAGATGTTGTAAAGAAGGAGTTGTTAGAAATGAAAGAGATGTTTGGCGACGAAAGGAGAACAAAAGTGTTTGACCACGGAGTGGGAAAGATAAGCGAGAGAGACCTTATTCCTCAAGAGGAAACGATAATCACCATAACACAAGGAGGATACATAAAGCGTATAAATCCCTCTATATACAAGGAACAAAAAAGAGGAGGAAAAGGGCTTTTGGGAATGAAGACGGGCCAAGAGGATGTCGTAGAGCACTTCATAGAAGCGATGACGCACGACTTCCTTCTATTTTTCACAGACAGTGGAAAGGTTTTCCGTGTTCCGGTCTACCTTGTTCCCGAGGGAGCAAGAGCGACGCGTGGAAGAGGTCTTTTGAACTTTTTGGAGATATCTTCTGATGAAAAGGTTCTTACAGTAATTCCACTAGAAAGAAAAGAAGAAACAACAGAGGAGAATCTGGTAATGCTCACAAAGAGTGGCATTGTAAAGAAAACGCCTCTTAAGGATTTTGACAATATACGCAGGTCTGGCCTTATAGCTATAACGTTGCGTGAGAATGATGAACTCTGTCGTGTAAACAGGACTACGGGAAGTGACGAGATATTTATATCCACAAAGAAGGGACAAGTAATAAGGTTCAACGAAAAGGATGTGCGCACCATGGGCAGGCAGGCTAGTGGAGTAAAAGGAGTTGCTCTCAAAAAGGGAGATGGAGTGGCGGACATGACAGTAGTTGGCAATGATCTTGCCAAAAAAGGAGATATTCTTTTGATTACCGAGAACGGATACGGAAAGAGAGTAGGTGTCGGAAGTTATAAGTCTCAGAAGAGAGGAGGTGTGGGAGTAAAAACAATAAAGAACTGGGAAAAAGTAGGAGATGTTATTTCCGTGAGAGTAATACTTGACAATGAAGATCTTATTGCTATATCTCGTAATGGGAAAGTGATAAGAACAAAACTGAATCTTATCCCTAAACAGTCCCGTATAACGCAAGGAGTAACAGTGATGAAGCTTGACAAGGGAGACAAACTTGCTTCAATAATATGTATATAGTATGGCATTCCTTAATCCTGAAAAAATAATTTCGCAGCTTTCTATAAAAAAAGGGATGAGTGTTGCCGATCTGGGATGTGGGTCTGGAGGATGGACGGTTCCTATTGCAAAAGAAGCGGAAGATGGTCAGGTTTATGCCGTTGATATACTGGAAGAGTCTCTTTCTGCGCTAAAAAGTAAACTTCATTCGGAGAAAGTTCACAACGTGCGAGTTGTACGCGCGGACCTAGAAAAAGGCTCTTCGTTGCGCGTTGAATCTGTCGATCTTGTGGTGGTGTCCAATGTTCTCTTTCAAGCGGAGAGAAAAGAAGATATAATAAAAGAAGCTTTCCGCATACTTCGCAAAAAAGGTGTTTTGCTGGTGGTTGACTGGATTCCGGAGGCGGAAAACGGGCCCGAGGGTCGCATTTCCCCGCAAGAAGCAAGAGAGATGGCGGAAAACAACGGGTTTGATTTTTTGGAAGAGCTTGATGCGGGAGCTTATCACTTTGCTCATGTTTACAAAAAAGATTAAAACAGCATTAATATTAACACTTATTCTTTTGCCCGGTTTTATAGTGGGAACGATAGACCCTCCCACTGCTCATGGCAGCTTTGCAGATCTTGCAGAGGGGCTCGTGAAGGACTTTGCTATTCCGATAGCTATTGCCATAGCTCCTATTTTGTTTATTATTTCCGGATTTTATTATCTTACTGCGGGAGGAAATCCTGATAATGTAACTAAAGCAAAGAACATATTTATATGGACGGTTATTGGCCTTGTTGTAGTGTTCTTTGCGTGGAGCGTAACATCTTTATTAAAGGATATATTGGAAATACCATGAGAAAAATAATCTTACCAGCAGCTGTTTTGTTTCTTGTTTTGCCTTTTTGTGTTTTGGCAGACCCTCCTGATCTAGGAACTACGGATGATGTGATAGATGTAATTGAGAACATAAGAAACTTTTTGTATGCCATATTTGGGATATGTGTTACGATATGCTTTATCATAGCAGGGTTTTACTTTATAACAGCAGGAGGCGATCCGGATAAAATAAAAACCGCTAAGAGTATGGTGAAGTACGGAATAATAGGCACAGCAATGGGTGTTGTCGCAGGAGGAATGGCAGAGCTCATAGGCGCATTTTTAGGAGCATAGTATTGTCATGTATTTGCAAGGTGCTATAATGTATTAAATAATGAAAAATAAAAGGTCGATAACAAACCAAAGGATGCGTGCAAAATGAATAAAGTAAGTAAATTTATTTTGTTTTTTCTTGTTGCCACGATAGTAGCTGTGCCTGCTGGGGGTGCTCATGCTCTCTTTGATGACCCGGGAGAAGAACCTCCTGAGCCCATTACAACACCTGGTGACATTGAGGAATTTTTAGAAGGAGTGATGAACTGGCTTTATCTGATAATCGGAATAATAGTGGTTATCATGCTTATTTTAGCCGGCTGGAACTTTATTACAGCAAGTGGTGATCAGGACAAAGTTAACAAAGGAAAGGACATGGTTAAGTACGCGCTTATAGGTGTGGCTGTAATGGTTGTCGCTGGAGGAGTGTTTACTCTTATCGAGGCGTTTTTCGGAGAGTAAGGTTAAAGTTCTTACAAGAGATGCTAGCCCCGGAACTTGATTTCGGGGCTAATGTTTGCAATAATAAAAAAAGCCGAGGTGGCGAAACAGGCAACCGCGACAGGTTTAGGACCTGTTGCCCACAAGGGCTTGCGGGTTCGAATCCCGCCCTCGGCACAAAAGAACTACAACTCTACTTTTCTCTTTTTCTCTTTTTCTATTTTTGGTATCTCAATAGTAGCAATACCGTCTTCTATGGATGCTTTTATGTTTGATGGATCCGTTTCTTCCGGAATTATTACTTCTCTTCTAAAACTTCCAAAGAAACACTCTTTTGTGTAGAACTGTTTTATATCTTCTTCTTTCGGTCTTTCTCTCTTTCCTTTTATTACCACCATGTCTTTCTCTGCTGTTATCTCCAGATCTTCTTTTTTAACTCCTCCCAAAGGAGCCTGAATCACTATGCTGTTTTCTGTCTCATAGACATCAACAACAAGCTCCCCTTCTTTTTTCATCCAAGACTTGTCCTTTTGGGTGTTGTTTTTTCCGCTTTCTTCTTCTATTTTTTCTGTTTCCCAGTTTTTCTTTTTTAGGAAAGGCATATTTTTAAACTTTATACTACTCCAATATTAGTGCAACGATTATGTAAAGTCAATTTTTAAGTTGGGGTCTGCAAGTATTTCGCTATAATGCTTTTCTTTGCCAATAGCGATGGCCGTCGCTGCGATCATTTCTGCATTGTCAACAGAAAGAAAAGAAGAAGGAATGACCGTGTCTTTTTCTATTTTCTCTCTTAATCTCTCGTTTGCAGTTACGCCTCCTCCCACTATTAAGCTTTTTGCTTTGCACTCTTTTCCTGCTTCTTTTAGTTTTTTGGCAAGGACGTCTGTTATTGCTTCCTCTATCTCTTTTGCCATGTCGCTGATGTATCGTGGGTCATCCGTTTTTTTGAAGTTATAAAGGACGGCTGTTTTCAGTCCCGAGAAGCTGAAATCGTAGTTCTTGCTGTGCATCATGGGGCGTGGAAGTCTTATATCATAAAGTCCTTCTGCTTTTTTTGCTTCTTTTGATATTTCCGGTCCTCCGGGATAAGGGAGACCGAGAATGCGTGCTGTTTTGTCGAAACACTCTCCTGCTGCATCATCTCTTGTTTTTCCCAGCGAGTGAAATTCATCAATGGAGTTTAGTAGTATAAGCTCTGTGTGTCCTCCGCTGGCCACAAGGGCAACGGCGGGAAACTCTATCTTTTTCTTTTGCAAAAGAAAGGAAAGAGCGTGGGCTTTTATGTGGTTTACCGGAATGACGGGAATATTATATGCACATGATAAAACCTTGGCAAAGTTTACTCCCGCCCACAAGCAAGGGTCCAGTCCCGGCCCGACAGTTACGGCAATAGCCTCTATTTTTGCTTTTTTGTGTTCTGAGAGGAATTTTTCTGTTTCGAAAAGAAGATGGTCTTCGCGTTGCATTATCTCTTTTGCTTTCTTGCATGAAACGCCTTTTCCTTTTTCAAGGAGGCCCGCTTTTTTTAGCGCTTCTTTTGTGACGGGCACAAGATTTCTTTGATGTTCGCGCCTTGCAAGAGAAGGATAAACTCCTCCCCACTCTCTGTGAACTTCTATTTGAGAAGATATTACTCCTGACAGAGTGTGCATATCTTTTGTGACAACTGCAGCGCAAGTATCATCACAAGATGTTTCAATTCCTAGTATCATATCTTGATTTTTTAAGAAAATATATTAAAATAACCATACTTTTTTATGGCCCCGTCGTCTAGTCTGGTCTAGGACGCCAGGTTTTCATTCTGGTAACACGGGTTCGAATCCCGTCGGGGTCACTTTTATTCCAAGTGAATCTTTTTTTCTAGCGAACCAACCCTCTTTAAAAGAAGAGGGTTTTTCTTAAGATCACTGTCTTTGTTTATTATCTCTTTTGCTTCTTCGCGCGCTTCTTCTACTAGCGCCTTATCTTTTAGCGCTTCCATGGTGAAGTCCGGAATGCCCCACTGTCTTTTGCCAAAAAAGTCTCCTTGTCCTCTTATTTGCATGTCTTTTTCTGCAAGCTGAAACCCGTTGCGGGACTCGACAAGCGCTTTCAGTCTTTTTCTTGTCTTTTCTTTGTGTGAGCTTGTAAACAAGAGGCAGTAAGACTGAAACTCTCCTCTTCCCACTCTGCCGCGAAACTGGTGCAGTTGAGCAAGTCCGAACATTTCTGCTCCCTCTATCACCATTACGCTGGCATTTTTTATATCTACTCCTACTTCTATGACGGAGGTGGAGACAAGAATGTGTGCTTTTCCTTTTCTAAAACGGCTCATAACACTCTCTTTTTCTGAAGACTTCATCTTTCCGTGCAGCATTTCCACTTTTAGATCCGGAAAAACTTCTTTTTCGAGTTTTTCTTTTTCTTCCTCTACCGCTTTTGCTTCCGCCCAGACAGAGTCTTTGTTTTCCGTTTCTGCGATACGAGGACATATGAAGAACGCTTGCCTTCCTTTTTTTATCTCTTCTCTTATAAAACCATAGGCATCATTTCTTTTTTGGGGAGGAACAAGTCTTGTGATTACTTCTTTCCTTTCTTTTGGCTGTTCATCGATTACCGATAAGCTCAGGTCTCCGTATACAGTAAGAGCAAGAGTGCGAGGAATAGGGGTTGCAGTCATAGAGAGAAGATGGGGAACAGCTCCCTTCTTAAGGCAAAGATTTGCTCTTTGTTCTACCCCGAAGCGGTGTTGTTCGTCGAGTATTACCAGAGCAAGATTCTTGAATCTTACCTTATCTTGGATGAGGGCGTGAGTTCCGATAAGAATTTTTAACTCCCCTTTTTCTGTTTTTTGAAGAAGTTTTTCGCGGGATATTTGAACAGTATCTCCTTTTAGTTTTTGAGACCTTATACAGTCCTTTTTTCCCGTAAGAAGACCCACGTCTACTTTGAATCTCCACATAAGCTTTGAAACTTCTTCAAAGTGTTGAGAAGAAAGCACTTCCGTGGGAGCCATGAAAGCCACCTGATATCCTGCTCTTATGGCCGTTAAGGCGGCTATAGTGGCAACCACGGTTTTTCCCGATCCCACATCTCCTTCAAGCAGGCGGTTCATAGGAACGCTTCTCTCCATGTCTTTTAGTATCTGCCAAGAACATTTTTTTTGGGCATTTGTGAGAGTGAAGGGAAGATGAGAAAGAAGTTCTTTTACAGACTCTATGTCCATAGGAATAGAAAGCCCTCTATTTTTTTCCAGAGAAGCTCTTTTCTTCAAGAGCATGAGTTGGATTAAGAATAAGCGCTCGAAAGAGAATCTTCTTTGTGCTTTTTTTGCATTTTCCAGTGATGCGGGAAAATGTATTTGACGAAGAGCTTTTGATAAAGAAAAAAGTTTCTTCTTTTTTATTATTTCTTGGGGAAGTGTTTCCTTTATGGGTATATCTTTTTGTAATATAGGTTTTAATATAAACCTTATCCATCTTGAAGAGACACCCTCTGTTTCCGGATAAACGGGAACAACTCTTGCTGTATGCAGCGGGGAAGAAGATATTTTTTCATATACAGGATTTATAAGCTGCAAGCCCTCCTTCGATCGGGATGCTTTTCCGGAAACAAGAATACTGTCTCCTTTTTTAAGAGAGTCTGCAAGATAAGGCTGGTTGAACCATATTGCTTTTATGGCGCCACTTTTGTCTTGTAGCAATATCTCTGCAAAGGATATGTTCTTTTTCGGTGTTCTGCCTTTTGCAGAGTCGATCACTTCTCCTCTTATGGTGCACTTTTCATCTGTCTTGACGGAAGATATGGGTGTTGTCAAAGAGAGGTCCTCATAGCGATTTGGAAAGTGAAAAAGAAGTTCTCCCACCGTCCTTATTCCCAGCTTTTGCAGTCTTTTCTGGTACTTGGGACCTACATGAGGTAGTTTTGATACAGGAGTGGAGGTTTTCATGGTGTGCACCCGGCAGGACTCGAACCTGCACTCTCTTCCTCCGCAGGGAAACGCTTTATCCAGTTAAGCTACGGGTGCGCATACCTTTCTAATCTAGCAGAAAAAAACATTAAAATCAATTGCTTGTATGTTTGAAAATATGCACAAAATAGGTTATTATAGAAAGCACGGAGAGGTCGCATAGCCTGGTCCATTGCGGCACACTGCTAATGTGCAGGGCGAATAGCCCACGTGG
The DNA here is from genome assembly GCA_003553505.1 of Candidatus Nealsoniibacteriota bacterium. Lineage (GTDB taxonomy): Bacteria > Patescibacteriota > Minisyncoccia > Minisyncoccales > PWPS01 > T1SED10-78. The sequence continues at coordinate 58,418 of PWEN01000033.1, forward strand.
GTTCGAATCCCACCCTCTCCGCATTTTTTGTTTGGAGGGGTCGGATAACGGCTATTCCACCGCTCTTGAAAAGCGGCGTGCGCAAGCACATGTGGGTTCGAATCCCACCCCCTCCGCACAACTTCTTTCGGAAAACTGTATGACAACAATTTTATTTATAGCTGGATCTGTAACCTTATTTTCTTTGATCTATGCAGCATCACAAGGTGCGCCGTTTGTGCCGACAAAAAGAAAAGACGTGCAACGATTTTTGGAAGTGGCAGATATAAAAGATGGTCAAAAAGTGTATGATCTTGGCTGTGGAGACGGGCGACTTGTTTGTGCCGCTGCAAGCGCTGGCGCTGATGCGGAGGGATTAGAGATTTCTATTTTACCGTTTATTCTTGCTCACACACGAAGACTTTTCTCTGAAAACAGAAAGCATATAAAAATATCTTACAAGAACATTTGGGGTGCGAACTTAAGCGATGCGGACGTTATATATATTTATCTTATGCCTGAAGCTCTGCCAAGATTGAAAGCAAAGCTTGAGAAAGAGCTAAAAAAAGAAACAAAGATCATTACTTATGTTTGGCCTATTGAAGATTGGACGCCGGTGGCTCAAAATGAAACAAAAGGGCATCCAAGTCTATATCTTTATAGGATTGCTGGAGGATCGTAAAACAGCAGAGAGGACGCCCTCTGCTTAATATTATCGTGTGCATTTCTTTTACTACACAATTAGTGTTGTGGGTGTTGATTACTCTTGTTTTTAGTGGTTTTGCTGGAATACTGGGGAAGCGATATGGAGTAGAGTATCCTATTGCTTTTATTTCTGCTCTTGTTGTTATGGCGGGGGTTTTTGCAAACAAGATAATTGAGATTGGCCCTCTTACCGTTCCCGCAGGAGTCATGGTTTTTTCCATGACTTTTTTTGTTACCGATATTATCTCTGAAAAGTGGGGCAAAAAGGAGGCGCGTAAAGCGGTTTGGGCGGGATTTTTCTCTGCTTTGGTTTTAGCGGTATCTACTCATATAGTTGTTGGTTGGCAGCCTGCTTATGAATCCTCTAAGGCATTCACAGAAGCCTTATCGCTTACTCCCAGAATAGCTTTTGCTGGTATAGTTGCTTACCTTTTTTCGCAGCACTATGATGTGTGGTTTTTTCATTTTTTGAAAAGAAAAACAAAAGGAAAGCATCTCTGGATGAGAAACAATCTTTCCACGGCAACAAGTCAGCTTATAGATTCTATTGTTTTTGTTTCTATTGCTTTTTATGGAGTTTTTCCCGTGATTCCTCTTATTTTCGGACAATGGATAGTAAAGACGGTAATTGCTGCTATAGACACCCCTTTTATTTATGTGGTTATACGCATTATGGACAAAGTAAAAGAAAAAAAGTAGTATCAAGACAAAGTAATTTTGCTTAAAATGAGCAGTGTTTCATTAAAAATAGACGGAAAAGATGCTTCTTTAACAACAAAAAAGCCTCTCCTTTTAGCGGTAAAAGAAGAAGGGTACAACCCTCCTTATCTTTGTTGCCATGAAGACGTAGAAAAAGATAGCTGTTGTGGTGTCTGCTTGCTGGAAATCGATGGAGAAGTAGTGTCTGCTTGCAAGATGACAGCAGAAGAGAACATGGAGATACTTACTGACTCTCCAAGAGTAAGAGAGGAGGTAAAAAAGAATCTTCAAGAGGCTTTTAAAAAACATAAACTAAAGTGCAAAGACTGTTTCTTTTTCCAAAAATGTAAGTTGCTTGAACTGGGAAGAGAGTTTGGTGTTTCTCCGGCAATAGAGAAGGAAGAGGGGTCTAGTTTTCAAGTGGGATCTATTTTGTTTGATCAAGAGAAGTGCATTGGTTGCAACAACTGTGTCAGTGTTTGTCCCGTGGGCTTTTTGGAGACAAAAGAAGAAGTTGTTGAGCCGTCAAGAGATAAAGAAGTTGATTGTACGAGTTGCGGACAGTGTGCTCTTCACTGTCCCGTAGGGGCAATCAAGGGAGAAGGAGAGTTTGAGGAACTAGAAGAGTTAGAGGAGGCATTTAAGAAAAAGACAGTGGTTGTTCAGTTTGCTCCTTCTATAAGGACGAGCATAGGAGAGGAGTTTGGGATGGATGCGGGTACGGTTAGTACCGGTCAACTGGTGTCTGCCCTTAGAAGGTCCGGTTTTCATTACGTTTTTGATACTGCTACGGGTGCCGATTTTACTACCATAGAGGAAGCGGAAGAGCTTCTAGAGCGCTTGTCTGAAAAGAAGAATCTTCCCGCTATGTCTTCTTGTTGTCCTGCATGGGTAAGCTTTTTGGAGTTCAACTACCCGCACCTTATTTCTAATTTGTGTACTTCGCGATCTCCGCAGATCATTCTCGGGACGATCATAAAAGAGTATTGGGGCAAAGCAAGAGATGATATTTTTGTTGTTTCTGTTATGCCTTGTACGGCAAAAAAAGAAGAGATAAAAAGAAAAGAGTTGGAAGTAAGAGGGAAAAAGGCGGTTGATATGGTTATTACCACCAGAGAGGCTGCAAGGTTGTTTAAGAACAAGAAAGTCTCTTTTGATAAAGAAGAAGTGGCGGACGACCCTTTGGGATCGCCTTCCGGCGCGGGAGTGATATACGGATCCAGCGGAGGTGTTTTTGAGTCCGCTCTAAGAACAGCTTTTTTTAGGGCGACAGGAGAGAATATAACGGAAATTACAGAGATAAGAGGAACAGAGAGTATAAAAGAGAAAAAGATAGACATAAAAGGAGAAACGCTCAATGTTTGTGTGGTAAGCGGGCTTTGTAATATAAAGAAGGTTTTAAGTGATGTAGAAAAAGGAGAAAGCCCTTTTCATGCCATAGAAGTAATGGCTTGTCCGGGGGGCTGTGTTGGTGGAGGAGGGCAGCCTGTTCCTTCAAGCAAAAAGACAACATCTCAAAGAGGAAGATCTTTGTACACCATTGATGCCCAAAAGAGTGTAAGGCGGGCACATGAGAATAAGCAGGTAATGGAGGTTTATAAAGAGTTTCTTTCTAATGAAGAAAAACGAAAAGAGATGCTACACACAAGTTACAATCCTAAAAAGAAAAAGTTAATTGAGAAAAAAGATAAAAAGTAAAGTTATCGCTATAAGCAGAGAAAGCATTCTTTTAAGGCTGCTGGTTTTTGTGGTTGTTGCTTTTCTTGCGCCCGTGGTCTTGCACCATCAAGCACTTACCGGGCCGGTAGTCAATGCCACGCTTTTTATAAGCACTCTTTCTCTTGGCGTGCGATTTGGGGTGTTGGTTGGTGTTATTCCCAGCATTGTCGCTTTTTCTGTAGGCCTTCTTCCTGCTCCTCTTTTCCCCATGATTCCTTTTATAATGCTTGCAAATATTGCTCTTGTTTTTGTGTTTAACGCTTTAAGAGAGAAAGGTTTTTGGATCGCGGTCATTGCCGCCTCTTTTGTTAAATTTGCTTTTCTTTACTCCGCAAGCTCGCTTGCCTTAACGGAGATCCTTCCGCAGAATGTTTCTCTTATGATGAGTTGGCCGCAGCTAATTACCGCTCTTGCCGGTGGAGTTATTGCTTTTTTTTACAAAAAGATCACTTCCTGAAAACGGAAACACCGATCACTTTTTGATATCCTTTCTCTTTCATTTTTTTAGCCGCTTTCTCCATTTTAGATGTGTAAAGCAAAGAGAAGATGATAATGTTGTGTGATCTTTTGGCGCAGTGAAGTGGTTCTTTTATTTTTTTAACGATCTCTTTGTTTATGTCATATCCCGCCACCTTTTTCTTTTTGAAAGGAAGGTGCTTGATGCGGAAGTTTTCTGTTTCGGGGGCTTTCTTTAGCGAAAGAAAGTGCCTCAGAACAAGGCCTGAAAGAGGATAAGAAAGATCCTTTAAAAAAGGCTCTTTGGTGTATTTTTTGAAGATATCTTTTGCAAGAACACCTTTCAAGGGGGAGGCAAAATAGAGAGCATCAAGGCTTTGGAGTCGGCATTTTTTGCACTTTAAAACTCCCGTTTTGGGGTTTTCACACAAGCAGTACGTTTTCTCCATCGCTTCTATCAGGAAAAAGCAGTCTTCGCAAAGAAAAGACCCTTCTTTGTTGCACCCGACACAAAATCGTGGAAAGAATATATTTTCTATTATCTTGCTGATATTCATTGTTTTATCTTATAATAATACTTAAAGATTAATTTTAAAAATGCCTCTTCTTTTGTTTTTGCTTGGGACGGGCGCAGGCTCGTTTCTTAACTGTTTAACCTATAGAATATATCGCGGGAAAAGCATACTCGGGAGATCTTTTTGTGATAACTGTGGCCATGTTTTGCATATAAGAGACTTGGTTCCCCTTTTCAGTTATATTCTTTTTCGTGGAAAGTGTCGTTATTGTCTTAAGAGAATATCTTTTCAGCACCCGCTTGTGGAGTTTATGACAGGAGCTTTGTTTGCTTCTTTTTATATTCCCGTTTACTCTCTTACAGATATTGCAACACTTTTTTATTTCTTATTTATTGCGTCTCTTCTTATTTTTGTTTTTGTCTATAGCGCGAGACATCTTGTGGTTCCTACAAAACCATCTCTTCTTCTGATTGCATCCTCTTTTTTATATCGTTTTTTTGAGAACTATAAGGACTGGAGCATGCTTTTTGAGTTTCTTTGTTGTGCGGGAATTGCCTTTTTGCTGCTTCTTTTTTTGAGCGGGAGAACGGGAGAAGCAAGTTATGCTGCTTTTATGGGACTTTTCTTGGGGTTTCCCTTAATTATTCCCGGTCTTTTTCTTTCCTTTGTTTTTGGTGTTATAATAACAACAGTGTTGTTTGCTGTTGAAGGAAGAAGAAAGATCCCCTTGGGAGCTTTTCTTGTTACCGGAACGCTTGCTGCTCACTTTGCAGGCAAGGAGATAATTTTATTTTTATGAAAGAAAAAGAAGCAAGAAAGAGAATAGAAAAACTAAAAAAGTTGATCGATCATCACCGCTATCTTTACCATGTCTGTGACAGGCAAGAGATATCGCCCGAAGCTCTTGATTCTCTTAAAAAAGAACTTTTTGATCTGGAAGAGAGATTTCCTCATCTTGTTACTCCTGATTCTCCCACTCAAAGAGTGGGAGGGAAGCCCTTGGAAAAGTTTGAGAAAACGAGACACTACACAGAGATGTTGTCGTTGCAGGACGCCTTTGAGGAAAAAGACATGCTTGATTTTGAAAAAAGACTGAAGCGCATAACGGAAGAAGAGTTTTCTTTTTTCTGTGAGGCGAAGATGGACGGGTTGGCAGTAGAGCTTGTTTACAGCGAAGGCCTTCTTGTTTCCGCTTCTACTCGCGGCGATGGACGTGTTGGGGAAGAGGTTTTAGAGAACATAAAAACAATAGAAGCAGTCCCTTTGTCGCTTACAAAAGAGGAAAGCATTGTTGTAAGAGGTGAAGTGTTTATAACAAAAGAAGAGTTTTTGCGCCTCAATGAAGAACGAAAAAAGGAAGGACTTCCCTTGTATGCTAATCCGAGAAATATTGCTGCCGGGTCTGTAAGACAGCTTGACCCGAAAGTAGCGGCAAGCAGAAATCTTGACTTCTTTGCTTATGATCTTGTTTGTGATGCAAAAAAAGGGGATACGGTGACTCCCCTGGGAACGGAAACACACCAAGAGAAGCACCACTTTCTTCGTGACATGGGACTCAAAGTGGTTCCTTATGAGAAAGAGTGTTATACCATGAAAGAAGTATTTGACTTCTACAAAAAAGTCTCCGAGCAAAGAAAAAAGCTTTCTTATGAGATAGACGGAGTTGCTGTTATTGTTAATGAGAACCGCATATTTTCTCACATGGGAACGGTAGGCAAAGCCCCCAGAGGAGCGATCGCGTACAAGTTTCCCTTAAAGCAAAGAACAAGTGTCATAGAGGATGTTCTTTTTCAGGTAGGAAGAACGGGAGTTGTAACTCCCGTAGCTCTTCTTTCTCCCGTTTCTTTGGGAGGAGTAGTTGTTTCACGTGCCACGCTGCACAATGAAGATGAGATAAAGCGCCTCGATGCGCGCATGGGGGACAGTGTTGTTGTTGGCAGAGCCGGAGATGTCATACCACGTGTAGTAAAGGTATTAAAAGAGCTGCGCACCGGAAAAGAAAAGGTGATCCGTTTTCCTAAAAAGTGTCCGTTGTGCAGTAGTCGCTTGCTTCGCCCTGAAGGAGAGGCACGCTGGTACTGCAAGAACAAGCAGTGTTATGGTGTAAGAAAAGAGCGTTTTGCTCATTTCGTGTCCAAGAAAGGATTTGACATAGAAGGGCTTGGAGAAAAAGTTATCGACAAGCTTCTTTCCGAAGGAGTTATTAGTCATCCCGCGGACCTTTTTGCACTAAAGGAGGGAGATCTTGCCCCGTTGGAACGTTTTGCGGATAAGTCTGCGAAAAACATTGTTTCTTCTATAGAAAAAAGTAAAGAGGTGCCCTTTTCACGCTTTCTTTACGCTTTGTCTATTCCTCACGTTGGAGAGCAAACGGCGCGCCTTCTTTCTTACAGATTCAAAGATCTTTCTACGCTAAAAAAGGCCTCCTTGGAAGAGATAATGCAGATTCCTGATATAGGTCCGTCTACTGCACAGAGTGTGTTTGATTTTATGCGGGAAAACGAAGATACTTTTTATAAACTGCAAGAGGCGGGAATAAAAATAAAGAGTGAGTCTGCCGGAAGCTCTCTTAAAGGAAAAAGTTTTGTTATAACCGGAACGCTTTCTATTTCAAGAGAAGAAGCAAAAAAAGGAATAATAAACAAAGGAGGAAGAGTTTCTTCTTCCGTTTCTTCTTCTACGGATTATCTTGTTTGTGGCAATGATCCCGGATCAAAACTTGAAAGAGCAAAAGAGTTGGGAGTAGAAGTTATAAATGAAAATCAGCTAATGAAGATTTTATGAGTTTTATTATTTCCAAAATAAGACACATAGATCCGTTTATCTTTTTTTCTGTTATTTGAATCTCTATTATCGGACTTCTTTCCATAAAAAGTTCTAGCCCGGAGTTGTTTACAAGACAACTGGTATTTGTGGTCTTTGGATTTTTTGTGATGTATCTTATTTCTTTTGTTGACTGGAGAGTTTTTCGTGACAATCCGTTGTTTATTCTTGTTTTCTATCTTGGCTCCGTACTTCTTTTGTTGGGACTTTTTGAGTTTGGAGAAGAAGCAAGAGGGGTTTATCGCTGGTACAGCGTAGGGCCGGTATTCATAGACCCTGCGGAGATCACAAAGCTTGTGCTTATAATACTGTTTGCGAAGTACTTTTCTACTCGCCATGCGGAGATGTACAGGGTCTCACATATACTACTTTCCGTTTTCTATGTTCTCATTCCCGCCCTTCTTATTTTCCGCCAGCCTGATTTGGGGTCCGCCTTGATCATTGTCATTATGTGGTTTGGAATGCTTCTTCTTTCGGGAATAAAATTAAAACATTTTGCTCTACTGTGTCTTGCTGGAGTTCTGATAATTTCTTCCGGCTGGATGTTCTTTATGGAGGATTATCAGAGAGATAGAGTCTTGAGCTTTGTAGAGCCTGATCTTGATCCGCGAGGCATAGGGTGGGGTCAAAACCAAGCCAGAATCGCTGTCGGGAACGGAGGACTCTTAGGAGAAGGGTTGGGAAGCGGGTCTCAAACACAGTATGGATTTCTTCCGGAGAGTCATACGGACTATATCTTTGCCGCTATAGCAGAAGAGATGGGGTTTTTAGGGGTTCTCGTTCTTTTGTCTCTTTTCTTGGTTCTTTTGTGGCGGTGCATAGTTATAGTGCTTTCTTCCAAGACGAACTTTCCGCGCCTCCTTGTTTCCGGCTTTGCAATTATCATATTTGTGCAGGTGTTTATAAATGTGGGAATGAATCTTGGAATAATGCCTATAGTAGGAACACCGCTTCCTCTTGTGAGTTATGGAGGAAGCAGCTTGCTTTTTGTTTTTGCGGGACTGGGATTGGTTCACAGTATAAGATTTGACAAAAATAAATGATTGAGTATAATTGTGACTACTCAAGAGTTTCTGGAAAGTTCTTATTTTCGGCGTAATACACTCTTCTTGTTTGAGATTAAATTTTTTATAGATTAACGCAAAACATCTGCACCCTAACACGTAGGGCAGTTTTGTTTTGTTTTCCGTTGCTATGCAAAAACAGAAAAATTTTGGAAAAACGAAGATATTTCAACCTTTTCCCTATCTTCTCGCGTTTCAGAAAGAATCGTGGGAAGAGTTTTGGAATAACCGACTAAGTGAGCTTTTTTATGAGATATCTCCCATAAGGGACTACACTGGAAAAGAGTGGGAGCTTTACTTTACAAATCACAAACTCGGAAAACCGAAATATAAGAACGGAAAGCAAGCAAAAGAGAACAATGACTCCTATGAAGCTCCTCTTAAGGCGGATATTGAGCTTCATAATCTAAAAACAAAGAAAGTAAAAAAACAAGAGGTTTTTTTGTGCGATTTCCCCCTCATGACAGAGAGGGGAGTTTTTGTAATAAATGGTGTTGAGAGAGTAGCCGTTTCGCAACTAATAAGATCTCCGGGGGCGTTCTTTACCGCGCAGATGATGCGCGGGTTGAAGTGTTTCGGGGTAAAAATAATACCGAATCGTGGAACTTGGCTTGAGTTTCAAGCGGAACCCACAGGATTTTTAGGAGTAAAAATAGACCGCAGAAGAAAGGTGCCTGCGACTGCTTTTCTTCGTGCCATAGGTCTTCCCGGAATGGAGCAGCCGGGATGGAAAGGCGCTACAGATGAAGAGATAAAAGAGCTTTTCAAGGACATTGATACGGGAGAAATGCGCTATATAGAAAAAACGCTTGAGCGTGACTCTTCTAAGAATCGTGAAACGGGTCTTGTGGAGGTGTACAAGCGTATGCGCCCCGGAGACGTTGTTACCCCTGATACGGCAAAGGAGCTTATAGAAAACACTTTTTTGAGCTTTGATCGTTACGATCTTTCAGAGGTTGGAAGATGGAGAATGCGTCAAAGGCTTCCGCAAACAAATACAAAAGAAGAGATAAATATAGAGGATAGAGTCCTTTCCCCCGAAGATGTTGTTGCCGTTTTACGTGAAGTGATAAGAATGAGTAATGATCCACAGGCAAAGGAAGATGAGATAGATCATCTCGGAAACAGAAGAGTAAGACCTTTTACGGAACTTCTTGAGAACTCTTTGCGAGTCGGTCTTGCGAGAATAGAGCGCAGCGTAAAGGATAAAATATCAACATCTGATGCAGAGGACATGAGCCCCGTAAAGCTTGTCAGTTCGCGTCCTTTTGCTGCTGCTGTGCAAAGATTTTTCTCCTCCTCACAGGTCTCGCAGTTTATGGACAATGAGAACCCCCTTGCAGAATTGGAGCACAAAAGGCGTCTTACTGCAACGGGGCCTGGGGGACTAAAGCGTGAACGTGCCGGATTTGAGGCGCGTGATGTGCAGGCTTCACACTACGGAAGAATATGTCCCATACAAACTCCTGAAGGAGGAAACGTGGGACTTGTGAGTCAGTTATCTCTTTATGCAAGAGTTAACAGGTTTGGGTTCTTAGAGACACCTTATTTCAAGGTCAAAAAAGGGAAAGTAACTTCTGATATACAGTATCTTAATGCTCATGAAGAAGAGAATTATATCATTGCTCACGGAGGGACAAAAGTTGATAAGAATGGGAAAATAACGGAAGAAAGAACAGAGGCAAGAATAAAAGGAGAACCCGGAATGGCAAGTAGGGAAGATGTTGATTTTATTGATGTTTCTGCGGAGCAACTTCTTTCTGTTGGAGCCTCTGCAGTTCCCTTTATTCAAAACGATGATGCAAACAGGGCTCTTATGGGAGCAAACATGCAGAGGCAGTCTGTTCCTCTTTTAAATCCCGAAGCGCCGCTTGTTTCTACTGGTATAGAGGAAACGGTTGCTCGTGACTCGGGACACGTCATTGTCGCGGAAGAGGGCGGAGAGGTAACTTCCGTAGACTCCAAGCAGGTAACCGTAAAGAGTGGCAAAGGAGAGAAAAGGTATGATCTCGATGTTTTTATGGAAAGCAATCAGAACACTTGTTTCCACCACAGGCCGGTAGTAAAGAAGGGTGACAAAGTAAAGAAAGGACAGATAATCACTAACGGAGGAGCGGTGTCAAACGGAAGGCTCGCCCTCGGGCAAAATATTCTTGTCGCTTTTATGTCTTGGAGAGGAAGGAACTTCGAGGATGCTGTTGTTATTTCGGAGCGTCTTGTAAAAGATGACGTTTATACTTCCGTTCATATTGAAAACTTTGTGTGTGATGTGCGTGAAACAAAGCTCGGTCCGGAAGTTACTACTGCCGATATTCCCAATGTATCGGAAAAGAAACTAAAAGATCTGGATGAAGAAGGAATAGTGCGCATTGGCGCGGAAGTGGGTCCGAACGATATACTTGTGGGAAAAATATCTCCTAAAGGAAAAACAGAGTTTACAGCAGAAGAAAGGTTGTTGAAGGCTATTTTTGGAGAAAAAGCAAAAGATGTTAAGTATACTTCTCTTGTCATGGAACACGGAAAGCGTGGGCGCGTAATAGGAGTGAAGGTTTTTTCGCGTGATGATGGCCACAAGATGGACACGGGAGTTATAAAGCGCATAGAAGTAAAGGTGGCGCAAACAAGAAAGATCCAAGCAGGAGACAAGCTTGCCGGCAGGCACGGTAACAAAGGTGTTATCTCTCAAGTTCTTCCGGAAGAAGAGATGCCTTTTCTTGAAGACGGAACCCCCGTGGACATTGTCTTAAATCCTCTTTCCGTTATTTCGCGCATGAATCTGGGACAGATCCTGGAAACGCATCTTGGGCTTGCTGCTAAGAAAGGAGAATATATAGCGGTGACCCCCTCTCTTTCCGGGGCGGTAGATACGGACATAAAAGAAGAGTTGAAGAACAACGATCTTCCGGAGGATGGTAAGATGAGTGTTTTTGACGGGAAAAGCGGAGATCCTTTCCCGGGCAAAATGACGGTGGGTTATATATACATGATGAAGCTTGCCCACATGGTGGAAGATAAGATACATATGCGTTCCATCGGACCTTACTCCCTTATCACCCAACAGCCCTTGGGAGGAAAGGCTCAGTTCGGTGGGCAGCGCTTTGGAGAGATGGAGGTTTGGGCTTTGGAAGGATACGGTGCCGCACATGCTCTGCAGGAAATGCTTACGGTCAAGTCTGACGATGTTCCCGGAAGAGCGGCGGCTTACGAGTCTATACTTAAAGGTGAGCCAATACAAAATCCTAATATTCCTGCGTCGTTTGAGCTCCTTGTTGCGGAGATGAAGGCGATGGGAATAAGTGTAGAGGTTAAAAAAAAGAAGGCTGAAGAAGCCAAATAAAATATGCGTGTAGAAGATTTAGATTCCATTAGAGTAAAACTTGCTTCTCCGGAAAGTATACTGGAGTGGTCTCACGGAGAAGTGCTTGAGGCGGAAACAATAAATTACCGCAATCAAAAACCTGAAAAGGACGGTCTTTTTTGCGAGAAGATATTTGGTCCTGAAAAAGACTATAAGTGTTATTGCGGGAAATATCGCAAAGTGAGATATAAGGGCGTTGTTTGTGATCGTTGTGGAGTAGAGGTTACTAAGGCCTCTGTGAGACGTGAGCGCATGGGCCATATAAAGCTTGCTTGTCCTGTTTCTCACATATGGTATCTGCGTGGCGTTCCTTCTAAGATGAGCCTCGTGCTTGATATTCCCATGAAGAATCTGGAGCGTGTAGTTTATTTTACCGCTTATATAATAACAAGCGTTGACAAAGAAGAGAAAAAGAAAATACTTCGCGAAATAGACAAGGAGTACAAAAAGAAGGTAAAAGAGAAAAAGGAGCAACTAAAAGGGGAGTCTCTGCAGGAGGAGCTTGATCTATTAAACAAACAAAGAGAAGAGGCAAGAGAAGAGCTTAAGTCTATAAAAGAAATGAAAACGCTCTTTGAGGCGGAGTATCACCGTTTGCTCATGAAGTATGGCGAGATATTTAAGGCGGGAACGGGAGCGGAAACCTTGCGTGGTATGTTTGAAGGAATAGATGTAGAGGAGGAGATAGAGAAAATGAAAAAGGAGAAGGACAAAACTACTTCTTCTGCAAAAAGAAAAAAAGTCTTAAAGCGTCTCCACTTCTTTCGTAAGATGGAAAAAGCAAAGGTTCGTCCAGAGTGGATGCTTCTCAATACGCTTCCCGTTTTGCCTCCTGATCTTCGCCCCATAATACAGCTTGATGGCGGGAGATATGCGTCCTCTGACCTCAACGATCTCTACAGGAGAGTTATAAACAGAAACAACAGACTCAAGTATCTTTTAGAAATAAGCGCCCCGGAAGTTATTGTTAGAAACGAGAAGCGTATGTTGCAAGAGGCGGTTGATGCTCTCATTGATAATCAGATGCGCAAAGGGGTTGTTACACAGGCCTCTACTGGAGGAAAGCGTCTTTTGAAATCCCTTGCAGATATGCTTAAAGGAAAACAAGGAAGATTTAGGCAGAATCTTTTAGGTAAACGTGTCGATTACTCCGGGAGATCGGTGATCGTAGTTGGTCCTGATCTAAGACTTAATCAAGTAGGGCTTCCCAAAAAACTTGCCCTGGAGATATTTAAGCCTTTTATTATCTCCAGAATACTGGAAGAAAGGCTTGCTTATAATGTACGTGGAGCAACACGTCTTATAGAAGAAGAAACGGACGAGGTTTGGGCGATACTGGAGGAAGTAGTAAAAAACAAGGCTGTGCTTTTGAATCGCGCTCCCACACTTCATCGTCTCGGAATACAGGCGTTTGAGCCGGTGCTTGTGGAAGGACTCGCGATACGCATTCATCCCTTTGTTTGTGAAGCTTTTAACGCTGACTTTGACGGGGACCAGATGGCGGTTCATCTTCCGCTGTCTGAAGAAGCACAAAAAGAAGCAAAAGAGATAATGCTTTCGTCTTTGAATCTTTTAAAGCCTGCTACCGGACTGCCGGTGGTCTCTCCTTCTCAAGATGTGGTTCTTGGATGTTATTGGCTTACCATGATTAAGGAAAACAGCAAAGGAGAGGGAAGTTACTTCTCTTCTGGAGATGAGGCAGAGCTTGCTTTTGAGGCGGGAAAGATAGAGTTGCACTCCAAAATAAATGTGCTCATAGAAGGAGAAATGACAGAGACAAGCCTTGGAAGAGTTATTTTCAACAAAGCTCTTCCGGAAAACATCCCTTTCTTGAATAAATTAATGAACTCCAAAGAGCTAAAGAGAGCTGTAGGAAAGATAATACAAGAACATGACGACAACAATGAGGCGCACCTCCTTTTGGACAAAATAAAAGATACCGGGTTTAAGTATGCCACAAAATCAGGTGTTTCTATGGGCATGGATGATCTTGTTATTCCTGAAGAAAAGAAAGAGATCATGAGTACGGCGGAAGAAGAAGTAAAAAAGGCGGAAAACTATTTTCATCAAGGACTTTTTTCTGAAGAAGAAAAGAAAGACAAGATAACAGAGATATGGAGCAGAGCAAAAACAAGACTGGAAAGTCATGTTCCGGAAGCTCTTCCAAAGGATGGATCGATATTTATAATAACAGACTCTAAGGCAAGAGGCTCGTGGTCTCAACCGATACAGATGGCGGGAATGAAAGGGCTTGTGGTTAACCCTTCAGGAGACATCATAAATCTTCCTGTTAAGAGCTCTTTCAAGGAAGGGTTTGATGTTCTTGAGTATTTTATATCAACTCACGGAGCAAGAAAGGGTACAGTTGATACGGCGCTTAGAACCGCTACTGCTGGATATCTTACCCGGCGTCTTATTGATGTGGCTCATGAGGTGATCGTTATAGAAGAGGATTGTGGAGATGGAAGCGGAATAGAGATAAAAAGAGAAGAAGCAGAGAGCATTGATCAAGACTTTTCCTTTAAGATAGTTGGAAGAACGACACTTGAAGATATAAAGATCGGAAACGAAGTAGTTGTCAAGAAAGGAGACATAATAGGAATAAGAAAAGCACGCCGCATATCCAGGTCAGACATTGAATCTGTAAGAGTGAGGTCTGTGCTTAGTTGTGCGACTGTGGGAGGGGTTTGTGTGAAATGTTACGGATGGGATATGGGGTACAATAAGCCTGTAAAAGTGGGGCAAGCAGTTGGAATTGTTGCCGCACAAGCGATCGGAGAACCAGGAACGCAGCTCACAATGAGAACATTTCATACAGGAGGAGTTGCCGGAGGTGCGGATATAACTATGGGACTTCCTCGTGTACAGGAAGTGTTTGAGAGGCGTGTTCCTAAGGGACAAACACATATCTGTGATGTTGATGGAAAGGTGGTCGAGATCACGGAAGACAAAGTGATAAAGATAAAGCCGGATGGAGAAAAGAAGAATATAAAGTATCAGATCGAGCCTAAGAAAGCCATATACGTGGAAAAGGGCGATAGAGTAAAAAAGGGAGAGCCGTTGTGTGAGGGTAATTTGGACCTAAACAAGCTTTTCAGGTTAAAAGGAACAGAAGAAACTCAAAAGCATATCTTGAAAGAAGCACAGTACGTGTATGTTTCTCAGGGAGTGGATATTCACGACAAGCACATAGAGATAATCGTGCGACAGATGCTCAGCAGGGTGAATATAAAAGATGCCGGAGACAGCATATTTACTGCAAAAGAAGTTGTTGAAAGAGTGCGATATGAAGAAGTGCGCCGTGAAATGATAGAGAAAGGCATGAATCCTCCCGTGGGCGAAACGGTGCTTCTCGGAATATCGAAAGTCGCCCTCAGTACAGACTCTTTCCTTTCCGCGGCTTCTTTTCAACAAACCTCACGTGTACTCATAGAGGCTTCCTTGGAAGCGAAAGTGGATCACTTAAAGGGGCTTAAGGAAAATGTGATCATCGGTAAGCTTATACCAGCCGGAACAGGATTCAAGAAAGAGTAGTTTTTCAAACTGCTCTTTTGTGCTAGAATGAACCCTGTATGGCAAAAAAGAAAAAGACAGAAAAGAAGAAAGAACCCGTTTTGCCGGGGAGAACAAAAAGGGTTATTGCCGGAATGGGCTTTGTCCTGCTCTCCATAGTTACCGCTCTTGGTTTTATAGATAAAGCCGGAAAAGGAGGAGAGGTGCTGTCTTTTATTTTCAAAGACTTTCTTATGGGAAGAGCTTCTCTGCTTCTTCCCGTTGTTTTTTTCTTGTGTGCTCTTGTTTTTTTTCGCACTCACCAAAAAAGATTCGTATTGCCTCTTTTTATCTCTGTTATTGTCTTTGTGACTGGTTTTACGGCCATATTGGGACAGTTTGACACGGGGGGTTGGTGGGGTGGCTTTGTTTACTCTCCTGTGGAGAGCATACTGGGAAGTATTACCGCAAATATAGTTTTTATTTTTGTTTCTTTTGCTGGCGTGTTTATTTTTCTAAATCTTCTTTATGAAGATTTTTCGCTTTACTCTTTTATAAAAGATCTTTTTGCAAAAGAGGAGTATTCTGATCCTTCTATTATGCGCAAGATATTTGTTGCTCCCTCTTTTGAAACAAAAAAGAAGAAAGAAGAAGCAGAAGAAGACCCTATTCCCGTAAAAAATGTATCACAACCTAAAAAAGAGAACTTTCCCGGGCTTATTCCTCCATTTGACCTTCTTAGTATGGGAGATGAGGAGCCGGATCCGGGAGACACGAAAAGAAACTCTTCTATTATAAAAAAGACGCTCGGTGATTTTGATATTCCCGTTAGTATGGGAGAGATAAATGTGGGACCTGCTGTTACGCAGTATACGCTAAAGCCTGCGGAAGGAATAAAGCTTACAAAAATAACCTCTCTCTCTGATGATCTTGCGCTTGCTCTTGCTATGCACCCTGTTCGCACGGAAGCCCCTATCCCCGGAAAGTCGCTTGTAGGAATAGAGGTCCCTAACAGAAAAAGAGCACAAATAACGCTTGGAGGGCTCATAAAGGCTAAAAAGTTTGAAAACAGCTCTCCTCTTACTTTTGTTGTCGGCAAGGATGTTTCCGGTTATCCTGTATATACTGACCTTTCCAAGATGCCTCACTTGCTTGTTTCCGGTTCTACGGGCAGTGGTAAAACGATATTTTTAAACACGCTTATATTGAGCCTTATATACAAGAACTCTCCGCAAGATCTTCGTGTTGTTATGGTTGACCCTAAGAGAGTAGAGTTTTCTCTTTATGCTCATTTGCCGCACCTTTTAACGCCTGTGATATATGACGCGTCCAAAGCTTCAAATGCCATGGAGTGGCTTGTAGGAGAAATGGAGCGTCGCTTTAAAGTGCTTGCGGAAGCAGGAAAAAGAGACATTAACGGCTACCGTGAACTGAAAGACAAGAATCTTGAGAACATGCCCTATATTATGCTTATTGTGGACGAGCTTGCCGATCTTATGGCATCTAAGGGAAACGAGATAGAGGGATACATAGTTCGCGTGGCTCAGATGGCGCGTGCAGTTGGCATACATCTTGTTTTAGCTACACAGCGTCCTTCCGTAGAAGTGATCACGGGACTAATAAAGGCGAACATTACGGCAAGGATAAGTTTTCGTGTTGCTTCCCAGATAGACTCACGTACGGTTCTTGATATGGGGGGAGCAGAAAAGCTTCTTGGATCCGGAGACATGCTTTTACTCTCTGCGGAAAATGCAAAACCGAGACGTGTGCAAGCTCCATACATATCTGAAAAAGAGATAAAAAACGTTTTAAATTGGCTTAAAGAGAACACTCCTAGCGATGAGGATGACAGTCTTGCAGAAAATATTGAACAATCTCTTGAGCACGCGGAAGAAAAGGACATGTATGCCGGAGAAGAGGGCGACGACGATCCTTTGTATGATGAGGCGCGCAAGCTCGTTATAGAGTCCAAGAAAGCGTCTGCTTCGTTTTTGCAAAGAAGGTTGCGCATAGGGTATGTGCGTTCTGCGCGCCTTATTGATATTTTAGAGAGAAGAGGGGTTGTTGGTCCCGCAGAGGGAGCCAAGCCGCGCGACATATATGTAGAAAATAATGACGATGATATTTGGGATAAAGTTTAAAAATATATGAGCAAAAAAAAGGATAACAAAAAAAACTTGGAAGAAGCTATTAACGAAATAAAGCAACGTTTCGGAGAAGGATCTCTGATGAAGTTTGAAGACATGAGAGCTGTGGATGTGGACACTATTTCTACAGGATCCATTTCTCTTGATAGAGCTCTCGGAGTAGGAGGAGTTCCTCGAGGGAGGGTTGTAGAGATATTTGGAAACGCCTCTACCGGAAAAACGACCCTTTCTCTGCACATTCTTTCTGAGGCACAGAAAAAAGGTGGAGTAGCGGCGTTTATAGACGTGGAAAACGCCCTTGATCCGCATTATGCAAAACGTATCGGGGTAAATGTTGATGATCTTCTTATTTCACAACCCGACTCGGGAGAGCAGGCGTTGCAAATAGTGGAAACCTTGGTGCGCTCCGGAGAGGTTGACGTTATTGTTGTTGACTCTGTTGCCGCCCTTGTTCCCAAGACAGAGATAATGGGAGAGATGGGAGAGTTTCAAGTAGGATTGCAGGCGCGTTTAATGTCTGCCGCACTAAGAAAGCTTTCCAAGATAATATCTGATACAGGCACCGTGGTCGTTTTTCTGAATCAGACACGCATGAATATTGGGCAGCGCTTTGGCAATCCGCAAACTACCTCTGGAGGAATTGCCCTTAAGTTTTATTCTTCTGTAAGAATCAGTCTTAGTAGTGTGGCACAGATAAAGAGCAAGGAAGAGATTATTGGAAACAGAATAAAAGCAAAAGTTGTTAAGAATAAAGTGGGTGCTCCTTTTCGTGAAGGAGAGTTTGATGTTTACTACAATGAAGGTATATCGCGCTATGGAGAGATAATAAATATGGGGCTGAAAACAAAAGTGATAACAAAGAGCGGTGCTTGGTATAACTACGGAGACACAAAGTTGGGGCAAGGACCTGAAAAATCAAAAGAGTTTTTAAGAGAAAACCCCCAAATAATGGGGGAGATAGAGAAAGAAATAAAGGAGGCGATCAAAGATTAGTGTAGGGCATAAGAGCCAAGTGTCGTGCTCTCTTTATTGCTGTTTTTAGCTTTCTTTGGTGCTTGGCACAGACGCCGGTCTTTTTTCTCGGTCTTATCTTGTGCATTTCAGAAGTGAATCTCGAAAGTTGATCGGTGTTCTTGAAATCGATCTTTTTTATATTGTTTTGGCAAAAATAACACTGCATACTTAAAAAGGTATATCCTTAACATCTATTTCTTCGTCCTCATCGATTACTGGTATCTCTTTTTCTCCGGAACTGTTGTTGTCTCCTTCTTTTTGTGGTGCTACCGACTCTCCTCCTCTGGGGCCGAACTGCACCCTTTCTCCCACTATCTCTGTTGTTGATCTTTTGTTTCCTTCCTTGTCTTCCCAGTTTCTCGTTTGTAATCTTCCTTCTACTAGTGCAAGAGATCCTTTTTTAAGATATTTAGAGGCAATCTCTGCTGTTCCTCCGAAAAGCACAACGTTATGAAACTCTGTTCTTTCTTGGCGTTGACCGGATTTGTCGTTGAAGTATGTGTTTGTTGCCATTCCGAAGTTAGCAACGTCTTGCCCACTCTCAGGGAGTGTTCTTTTTTCAGGATCTCTCGTGAGGCGTCCCACGATTATAGCTTTGTTTAAATTCATTAGACTATTTCTTCTATTTTTTTGTCTATCTCTTGAAGCTTTGTTTTTTCCGGCTTAAGAGACTTCTTTTTTTCTCTCGAGTCCTGTGACTTTTTTATGGCCGGCTTTTTTATTAAAAGACGACGAAGAATGCTGCTTTCTTTTCTTATTTCTTCTTCTATCTCTTTTATTTTATCCTCTTCTGCACTGAACTCGACAGAAGAAAAGTACGCTTCACCATTTTTTTTCACTTTATAAGCCAGTTTTCTTTTTTGTGGTGAACCGTTGTTCCCGGGAGTCCCTCCTTTTTCTGTTATAACTCCAACCACGCGTTCTTGCAAGGAGGACGCTTCTTCGGGAGACATTTCTGGATCTGCTATATATGCTATTTCGTAAAGTTTCATAGTAAGCTTAATAATAGCATTTTTGAGTGTTTGGGTCAAATTAAAGCGCTGTGCTAGAATCACTAATAATGAACAAAGAGGTCTTTAAAGCTTACGACATCAGAGGCGTTTATCCGCAAGAGATAAATGAAGAAACCGCGTATCTTGCGGCGAGAGCATTTTTTGTTTTTTTAGAAGGAGGCAAGGTGGTCGTTGGAAGAGATGGAAGAAACTCTTCACCCGGCATATTTGAGGCGGTGTGTAAAGGCATTATTGACTCGGGAGGGAGTGTTATAAATATTGGCATTACCAACACTCCTCTTTTGAATTTCAGCGTTGCTAATAAGAGATACAAGGGAGGTGTTATGATTACGGCATCTCACAACCCGCCTGAGTTCAATGGAATGAAGCTCATCAAGGAAAACGCTCTTCAGGTTTACGGAGAAGATATACAAAAAATAAGAAGAATAGCGGAAAAAGGTGACTTCTTGAAAGGAAAAGGAGAAATGATTCCTTTTGATCCTCTCCCGGAGTACTTAGAGCATATGGAAAGTTTTTGTGATAACCTCGATGGCTTGAAGGTTGTGGTGGACTGTGCAAACGGGGTTGCCGGCATAAGCGCTGTTCCTTTTCTCTCAAATACTCATGCAGAGGTTGTTTTTATGAATGAAAAAGTGGATGGTGACTTTCCAAACTATCAAGCAAACCCTCAAAACCCAGAAAACATGAAAGCGCTTCAAGAAAGGGTTTTGCAAGAAAGGGCTCATGTGGGTATTTTCTTTGATGGCGATGGAGACAGAAGTGTTATGGTAAACCAAAAAGGGGAGTTAGTTTCAATGGATACACTTCTTATTCTCCTTGCGCAGGAAGAGTTGTCAGGCAAGCCGAATGAAAAGATTTATTACGACCTACGTTTTTCGCGTCTTGTCAAAGAAAAAATAAAAGAGCATGGAGGAGTTCCTGTGATGATGAGGGTTGGCAATCCTTTCTACAAAGAGAAGTTGTTCATTGAAGGGGGTGCTATGGGAGCAGAGCTGTCTGGCCATGTCATGTTTAAAGACAATTACTGCATAGACGATGGACTGTTTGCTTTTGTAAAAACGGCAAATCTTTTAAAGAAGGGAGAGCTCTTAGAAAAAGAGGGGGGCTATTTTCAAAGCGACGAGATAAGTTTAGAGGTGGAAAGCAAGGAAGATGTTCTCAAGAGAGTAAAGGAGTTCTATAAAAAAGGAAGACCTCTTGATATTGATGGAGTCTATATAGAGTTTGACAAATGGTGGTTCAGTCTAAGAGAGAGCAACACGGAAAACTTGGTGCGCTTGAGATTGGAGGCGGACACAAAGGATCTTCTAGAAGAAAAAAAGAAAGAACTTACCGACTTAATTGTTTTGTAGTCCTACTTTTTTTCTTACTTCCTCCATTTTTTCTTCTGCCATAACTCTTGCTCTTTCTGCTCCCTTTTTTAATATCTCTTGAACATAGATCTCTCTTTTTGAGAGCTCTTCTTTTTTTCTACGAAAAGGTTCCAGTTTTTCCGTTAAAAGGCTTGCGAGATCATCTTTCAGATCTTTGTAGCTCTTGTCTTTCATCTCTTTCTCGATCTCCTCTATCTTTTTTTCGCTAAATATACTGTAAATGGAGAGTAGATTTGATATTCCGGGCTTATTTTTTTTATCGTATTTTATCTCTTTTCCCGTGTCTGTTACCGCTCTCGATATCTTTTTTCTTATCTTTTCGGGGGAGTCAAATAATGATATGTAAGAGTCTTCATCGTCCGATTTGGACATCTTTTTTGTTGGATCGGAAAGACTCATAACACGTGCCCCTGTTTTTAGTATTTGTACTTTTGGTACAGTGAATGTTTCCCCAAAGTAACTGTTAAAGCGCCTTGCTATGTCTTTGGCAAGTTCTACGTGTTGTTTTTGATCTTCTCCCACGGGAACAACTTCCGTATCATACAGAAGAATGTCTGCAGCCATAAGAACAGGGTAATTTAGTATTCCCGCATTTTCTTTGTGTTTTTGTGATTTTTCTTTGTACTGCGTCATGCGGTACAGCTCTCCCAAGGGAGTTACAGTGTTTAGCAACCAACAAAGCTCAGAGTGTTCTTTTACTGATGATTGCAAAAATATGATTGCTTTTTCCGGATCTATTCCGGCGGCTAGATAAACGATCGCTTTTTCCATGCACATTTTCTGGAAAGTTTCCGGGTCGTAAGGAGTTGTTATGGCGTGCAGGTCAACAACACAAAAAAGGCACTCGTTTTTGTCTTGCAGGTCTATCCACTGCTTTATTGCTCCGGAATAGTTTCCGATATGAATGTTTCCAGTGGGCTGTATGCCGCTAAATATTCTCATACTTATAAAGATATCACACTTCTATTACAACGGGAAGAACGATAGGACGTCTTTTTGTTTTTTGAAAAAGAAAACTTTCCATTCTCGCTTTCATGTCTGCCTTTATATCCTTTGCGCTCTTCATTTTTGCTGTTTGTGACACTATTTGCGTCACTTTTTTGCGTGCCTCCGTGAGAAGCTCCTGTGACTCACGCAAGTAGATAAACCCTCTTGATATAATATCGGGAGAGTTTTTCATTTGTCTTGTTTTCTTGTCTATTACCACTACAATGACAAATATGCCGCTTTCCGCAAGCTCTAATCTGTCGTAAAGAACAACTCCTCCCACATCTCCTATTCCTGACCCGTCAACCATTACTGGCCCCACAGGAACATCCTTTTTCCCAAGAGTTATACTTTTTTCACTGAGAGTAATAGATTGTCCATTGTCGGCTATGACAGTGTTTTTTTCTGACATCCCTTGTTCTATGGCAAGCTCTTTGTGTGCCATCATCATAGAGTATTGTCCGTGTATGGGCATAAGAAACTTTGGCTTCATCATATCCATCATCTCTTTTAATTCTTCCTTGTAGGCGTGTCCTTTGGCGTGTATGTCCATCATTTTGGAGTGAATGATCTTTGCCCCTTGACGCATAATATTGTCTTTCATGGTTTGCACAGAGCGCTCATTTCCCGGGATGGTGGAAGAAGAAAACACTACTGTGTCTCCCTTTTTTAGTTTAAATACGCGGTGTTTTTGGTTTGCGATACGCATCAATGCCGCTGTTTCTTCGCCTTGTGCTCCGGTGCAAAGAATTGTGAGATTTCCATCAGGAATGTTTCTCGCCTTTTCTGCGCTTATAATAGTTTCTTTTTTTGTTTTTATGTACTTTAAATTTCTTGCTATTTCAAGATTAGTTTTCATTCCATATCCCTCTATAACAACCTTTCTTCCGTGACTTTCAGAGAGATCCATTATGTCTTGCAAGCGATTAATAAGAGAGGCGAATGTGGCTGCTATTACGCGTCTACCCTTGCTTTCTTTGAATATTATTTCCAGATTTTCTTTTATTGTCTTTTCAGAAAGAGACCTTCCTTCGTTTTCTGCTCCCGTAGAATCGGACATAAGCAAAAGAACTCCGCGCTTTCCGAGCTCTTTTAGTTTTTTAAAGTCTGTGGGAGGTGCATTTGTGGGAGTGGGGTCGAACTTAAAGTCTGATGTGTGCACTACATTTCCCACAGGTGTCTCAATGAAAAGACCGAGTGATTCGGGTATGTTGTGATTTTGATGAAAGAACTCTATATTAAACGGTCCGATGTTTGTCTTGGATCCGTTGTTTACTTCATTAATGCGCAGCTTTGGCTGTAAAGGAAATTCTTCTTGTCTTTTTTTTATTATTCCCATCGTCAAGGGTGATCCGTACATGGGAGGGTTTCCTATTTTATCCATTACGTAAGGCACAGCACCGATATGATCGTAGTGCCCGTGGGTAAATACCGCCCCGAGAACTTTTGTGTTGTTGTTTTTGAAGTAAGATATGTTTGGTATGACATAATCTACTCCAGGAGTGTTTTCTTCTGGAAAACTTAATCCCACATCGATTACTAGTGCTTCTCCTTTCCACTCCAAAAGCATCATATTGCGTCCCACTTCTCCGAGCCCTCCCAGAGAAAGAATTCTTAAGTTATTTTTCATATTTTTTTAATTTAGTTTTAAGTTGTGCCGAGGGCGGGACTCGAACCCGCAAGCCATAAGGCACACGATCCTGAATCGTGCGTGTTTGCCAGTTTCACCACCTCGGCCTAAAATCTTCTTTTTGTGTCAATATACCAGTTTTCGATATCGTGAAACCTTTCAGAAGAATCTGCAACAAAGGACCCTTCAACTCCTTTTATTTTTGAGGAGATATAGTAAGAGAGATCCGGCCTGTACAAAAACACTCCTGGTGCTTCTCGTACTATCTCTTCTTCAAGCTCTAAAAACGTCTCTTCTTCTCCCCCGGAGGTTATTATCTCTTCTATGAGAGAGTCTGCTGTCTCGCTTTTGTATCCGCTTAGGTTAAGACCGGGACTTTCTATTTTTGAAGAGTGCCATAACGGGAAAGGGTTTTGTGTTCCCGTGAGTGCTATTCCGAAAAGCACGCTTTCATATTCTCGAGGGCGAACAACGTTGTTGTTTAGTGAGTGCAGATCTTTTTTTATGATATCTACTTCAACACCGATTTTTGCCCACTGTTCTTTTATTTTTTCTGCAACATTGATCATGCTTTGTTCGTCGACGATGTGAAGCTTTACTTTTAGCGTTAGCACTTCCTCGGAAGCATCGGGACACACTTCCATCAGCTTTTCTTTTGTTGTTCTTGCCACTCTTCCTATTCCGCTTTCAAATCCCCAAGGATCAAGTATGTCTTCGCTGTGTGTTTCTTGGAACTGTATGACGGCATCTTTTGTTTCTTCGTCAAAAAATCCTGTAACCTCCCCTTGGTATATATCTACTTCAGGTGACATAAGGCATCTTTGTAGCGCTCTTACTTCCTCTCCTTGGTCGCCTTCACTTAAATCTTCTTCTATCTTAAAAGGAACCGCTTCCTTTAGCAGTTTTTTGCCATCTTCAAACCCTTCTTCTTTAAGAATCTCTTTTGCTTTTTGGGGATCGTAAGGATAGGGATTGTCTTTTCCTTTCATTTTGTAGAGGTCAAGTAAAAGAGGAGAGTGTATCTTTTCTCCATTTATATTTTTTATTATCTCTTCCTTGTCGGTGGCATAATTTAGTGCCTGGCGCACACTTTTTTCTTTTAATATACTGTCTTTTTGCATATTAAAAAGTACGGCAAAGTAGCGTGGAATAGTAAACACGTGTCGCGAAAAAGAGTGATCTTCTCCTCTTCCGGAAACAGCGAATCCGTCTATTTTTCCATCTTTTTTTGCTGTCACAAGCTCATCTCTGTCATCAAAGAATATTAGCTCTATGTTATCGATGTAAGGTTCTTTTCCGTAATATTTATCGTTTCTTTCAAGAGTAATGCGGTCTACTTTCCCGGAAGAAGACTCTGTTGTGTCCTTTTGCTTGTATGGCCCCGAGCTTACAATATTTGTGCTGTTATAGGAAGAGAAAAGAAAGTCGTTTGCGGAGATATTTTCCCAGATATGTTTTGGTATGGGCTTCAGTGTTAAGTTTTGAAGGAAGATGGAAGAAGGAGAGTCAAGCGTAAAACGGACCTCTGTTTGAGAAAGCTTTTCTGCTCTTACCCCATCCCACTGCTCTTGTAGACTGCTCTTAAAAGAGGGGTTTTGTATTGTTTCTACTGTGAAGATCACATCTTCTGCCGTTATTCTTTCTCCGTCAGACCAGAATATGTCATCTTTAAGGCGCACGTCATAAACCCTTTGATCTTCCGTCTGATACTCTTTTGCCAGCTCTGGAGAAAGCTTTCCTTCTTTGTAACTCATTAGTCCCGAAAAAAGAATCTCTATCGCATCTCTTTCCGCATCGCTTCGCGATACATATATGGGGTTTAATACAAGCCACTGTGGGGAGCCCATAATACCTTCCTTGTAGGTTCCTCCTTTTACCGGAATGGCAGTAGTGTTTTCTATATAAAAAGAGTGTAGTAAGAAAAAAGTAGAAATGATAAAAACAACAAAAAGAAGCGCAAATATAAACTTCTCTCTAATACTTAAAACCTCTGGAAGTCTTTTCCAGTTCTTTCTCGAAGGCCATTTTTTTGGCCACAAAGGATGTCTATCTCTGTTTTTCATTCTCTATCTAGAGGAGTATGTTTGAGAGAGCAAGAGCAATAAAAATCGTTCCAAGTACTATGGTTGATATGTAAAGGCTTTTTTCCATTCCTCTCTTCTCTGAATGGAACTCGTCTCCTCCTTGTCCAAAAGCTGCACCCATAGCAGTTCCTCCTTGTTGAAGAAGTATAACCGCTACGAGCAAGACAGAAACTATTATTTGTAGAAAAGGGATTATTTCTTTCATGTAGTTTTGATTACTGAATAAAACACGAACTCTAGCACGCAAACTATCAGTGTTGTATAGACTAGCGCCAAGAACTTGCTTATTTCAAGATCAGGAAACATTGCCTGAACAATCCAAACAATAGCGATGTTTATAACAAATGTAAACAACCCCAGTGTGATTAATCGTAAAGGAAATGTCACTATTTTCAAGATCGGCTTTACAAAAAAATTTGCGAATCCCAGAATCAGCCCTGCAACAGCAAGTACATATGGATCACCTTCAAACCTCACCCCTTCTATGAACTCTATTGCTAAGTAAAGGGAAAGTATCCCGATTGCTACGTGGAGTAGGAAATTTCTGAGAAAAGAGTAAAGCATCTGCATAAATTTAGCATAAAAAAGGAATTTTGCAAGCACTTGACATAGTTTTTAGTATGCGCAATAATAGCGTTAGCACTCTAGATGCTTAATTGCTAAAAGGTCGCCTAGCATTAATTATAAGTGTTATTAAGATTAAGATGAAAATAAAACCACTTGCAGATCACATATTAATTGAGCCGGAAGTGGAAGGAGAAAAAACGAAAGGTGGTATTCTTCTTCCCGAGAACGCGGACAAGGGAAGACCCGAAAAGGGAAAAGTAATTGCCGTAGGGCCCGGCAAGAAAACATCTTCTGGAAAAGTTGTTCCCATGGAGATAAAAAAGGGAGACAAGGTTCTCTTTACCAAGTATGGCCCAAACGAGATAAAGGTCGATGATAACGAGTATTTAATCGCCAAACAAGACGATATATTGGCAGTTATAGAGTAAAGTATGTCTAAAAAAATATACTATAGAGAGGAGGGAAGAAACAAAATGATGGACGGAGTAAACAAGCTTGCTGATGCTGTAAAGTATACCATTGGCCCTCGAGGGCGCAATGTGGTGCTTGGTCAAAGCTATGGATCTCCAACCATTACTAATGACGGTGTTTCTATTACTGATGAAATAGAACTGAAAGATAAAGCAGAGAATGTAGGAGCATCTATTGTTAAAGAAGTTGCTTCCAAGGCAAACGATGCCGCGGGAGACGGAACTACCACGGCTACGCTTCTTGCGAGAGCTATTATATCGGAAGGACTAAAAAACGTTGCCGCGGGAGCGGACCCTCTTTCACTTAAAAGAGGTATCGAGGAAGGAAAAGACTCTGTTGTAGAGTATTTAAAGAAAGAAGCAAAGCCGATATCTAAAAAAGAAGAGGTTGCGCAAGTAGCTACGATATCTGCAGAAGATGAAGAGATGGGAAATCTCATAGCAGAAGTTATTGAAGAAGCAGGAAATGATGGCGTTGTTACGGTAGAAGAGTCTCGGACATTTGGAATGGAAAAGGAGGTAGTAAAAGGACTACAGATAGAGAACGGATATATTTCCCCTTATATGGTTACTGACTCGGAAAGAATGGAGTCTGTGTTTGAAGACTCTTATATACTGATAACGGACAAGAAGATATCTTCTGTAAATGAGATAGTTCCTCTTTTGGAAAAGCTTTCTCGTGAAGGACAGAAAAATCTTGTTATTATCGCGGATGATGTGGACGGAGAAGCACTTGCTACGCTTGTGTTGAACAAACTGCGAGGAGCGTTCAACACTCTCGCGATAAAAGCTCCCGGATTTGGAGATAAAAAGAAAGAGATGCTGAAGGATATTGCTGCTGTTTGTGGTGGACAGATCATTACAGAAGAAGTAGGTCTCAAGCTTGAAAATGCAGAAATAGATATGCTTGGATCTGCTCGCAAGGTCACGTCAACAAAAGAAAACACCATTATAACGGAAGGAAAAGGAAAGAAGCAGGAGTTGGAGCAAAGGATTAACCAGATAAAGAACCAAATAGAAGAGGCAAGTTCTGATTTTGAAAAAGAAAATCTTCAGAAAAGACTGGCAAGACTTGCGGGAGGAGTGGCAGTTATAAAAGTTGGAGCCATTACAGAGGTGGAGCAAAAGGCTCGTCAGCACAAGGCGGAGGATGCTCTTGCCGCTACTCGTGCAGCAATAGAAGAGGGAATTCTCCCTGGAGGAGGAGTTTCCTTTATTCGTGCACTAAAGGCTCTTGATAGCGTAAAACTGGAAGGAGATGAGGCGACAGGTGTGGAAATATTAAAAAGAGCTCTTGAGGCCCCTGTAAGACAGATTGCGGAAAACGCAGGAGTTGATGGTTCCGTGGTGGCGCAAAAAACGAAAGAGCTGAAAGATGCAGAGGGATTTAATGCTAAGAAGATGAAGTACGAAGATCTCTTTAAGGCAGGAATAGTAGACCCCAAAAAGGTGGTGCGCATTGCTCTTGATAATGCCACGTCTGCGTCATCAATGTTTCTTACCACAGAGTGTGTTGTTGTTGATGAAGAAGATGAAAAAGAAGACAAGGGCGGAGGAGGAATGCCTCAAGGAATGCCGGGAATGGGAATGTAGAGAGAATCTTTGCAGGGAAAACAAGAAAGGCGCTCTCTGTTGGGGCGCCTTTCTTGCGCAAAGAGAGTAAATATTCTATCATTTGACTAAGTATTATTAATTTTTATAAAAATGCCTGAATTAAATGCAACCACAGTAGTTTTGATAATCTTTTTAATTGTCATTGTCTGGGGAATTATTACTTACAACCGTCTTGTTAGTTTAAGGAATAGAGCAAAAGAGGCATGGGCGGACATAGACGTGCAGCTAAAAAGAAGATATGACCTTATACCCAATCTTGTAGAAACAGTAAAGGCTTATGCCAGTCATGAGAAAGAGCTTTTCAAGCAAGTAACAGAGGCACGAGCAAACGCCATAAGTGCAGAAAAGTCGGGAGATCCCAAGAAGGTTAGCGAGGCGGAAAATGCGTTGAGCGGCACGTTAAAGAGTCTTTTTGCTGTTTCTGAAAACTATCCTGACTTGAAAGCTTCTGAAAATTTTATTGAGATGCAGCGCGAGATTCGTGACACAGAGGATAAGATACAGGCTTCTCGTCGTTTTTATAACAATAATGTTATGGAGCTCAATACTCGCGTGGAAATGTTTCCTGCAAAACTTATTGCTTCGGCTTTTAATTTTAATAAAGAGGATTTTTTCGAGATAGAAGACAAAGAAGAAAGAGATCCCGTAAAAGTTTCTTTTTAAAGGTTTATGTCTACACTTTACACAGAATCGGAAAAAAATATCCGAAGAACTTATTTGTATCTTTTCGGGTTTTTTGTTTTCATTATTGCCATAGGATGGGCGATTAGCTATCTAATGGGGAGCATGTTCATTCTTTATTTTGCTATTTTTTTAAGTATAGCAATGAGCTTTGCTTCTTACTGGTGGTCCGATAAAGTTGTTCTTAAGATAAGTGGGGCAAAACCGATAGAAAAAGATGATAATCCGGAGCTTTACAGAATAACGGAGAATTTGGCGATAAGCGCCGGAATTCCCATGCCGCGCTTGTTTGTGATAGAAGATGCCCAGCCAAACGCTTTTGCTACCGGTCGTAATCCTGAGCATGGGGTTATTGCTGTAACTACGGGACTCTTAAGCAGACTAGAAAAAGCGGAAATAGAGGGGGTTGTTGCTCATGAGCTTGCGCATATTGGCAATCGAGATGTTCTTTTATCAACGATTGTTGTGGTTCTAGTGGGGGTCGTAGTAATTGTTGCGGACTTTTTTTTCCGTGCCGCGTTCTTTGGAGGAATGCGTCGTGACGGATTGGGAATCATTGCTCTTATAGGGGCGGTTGCTTTTCTTGTCATATCTCCTCTTTTGGCGCAGATGATGAAACTTGCCATATCGAGAAGAAGAGAGTATCTTGCTGATTCTACAGGTGCACTTATTACTCGTTATCCGGAAGGTCTTGCCAGGGCACTTGAAAAGATATCTTCTTCTCCGGAACAGCTGAGCAGTGCAAATGACGCCACAGCACACCTTTATTTTGCAAACCCTTTTCGTGGAAAAGAAAAAAAGAGCTTTATACACAAGCTTTTTATGACACATCCTCCGGTAGAGGAAAGAATTAAAAAATTAAGAAATCAATAAAATATGAACTGTCCCGTTTGTGAAAAAAACATGCAGAAGACCGTTTTTTATGGCACAGAGGTTGATTTTTGTGAGGAGTGTCTTGGAATATGGTTTGAAAAAAATGAGTTAAGAGAGGCAAAAGATGAGAAAGAAAAAACTCTTAACTGGCTCGACATTGATCTTTGGGACAAGGAAGATGATTTCCATATCTCAAAAGAGGGAAAGTGTTGCCCCAAGTGCAGTGTTCCTCTTTATGAGGTGGAGTATGCGAACTCAGAAGTGAAAGTGGATTTTTGTAGTCTCTGTGAAGGGGTGTGGCTTGACAGAGGAGAGTTTAAAAAGATCATGGAGTACTTGAAAGATAAGGGATCTTATGAGATAATGAGCAACTATGCAGGTACTTTGATAGAAGAGACGGGAGAGATGTTTACCGGCCCGGAGCCGTTGAAAGAGGAAGTAAAAGATGTTTTGACCGTCTTGGGTCTTTTGAAGCACAAGCTTGCTGCAAAACATCCTTATCTTTCAAGAGTAATTTCGAATTTACCCAAATAAAATGGAGGCGTGCCAGAGCGGCCGAATGGGCGACACTGGAAATGTCGTGTACTGGCAACAGTACCAGAGGTTCGAATCCTCTCGCCTCCGCACAGCTTATGCTAGACCCCAAATTTATTAGAGACAATCTCGAAGAAGTCAAAGAAGTTGCTAGAAAAAAACGGGTTAATGTTGATATTGACCGCTTTGTTGTTCTTGATAAAAAAAGGAGGTCTTTGCAGGGAGAGCTTAATCGGAAACGAGCTAAGCAAAATCTGGCAACAAAGAAAATAAGCAAATCGGAAGGGTCAGAAAAAGAGGGTATGATCACAGAGGTTTCTGGCCTGAAAAGTGACATTCAAGAATTAAAGAAAGAGCTAAAATCAGTACTGGAAGAGTGGCGCCAAATTTTAATGGATATTCCCAACGTTATTTCTTCCAAGATGCCTGAAGGTGATGGCGATGAAGACAACGTTACTATCAAAACTTGGGGCGATATTCCGAATTTTGATTTTAAACCTAAAACACATGAGGTGCTCGGAAAAGAGTTAGATATACTTGATACTGAGAAGGCGGCTGAAGTTTCTGGTTCACGCTTTTACTATCTGAAAGGTGACTTGGTTTTGTTGCAGTTTGCCTTAACAGTGTTTGCGTTCGAGACCCTAACAAACGAAAACATAATCAAGCAAGTGATTAAAGAAAAAGGGTTAAATCTTTCATCAAAGCCCTTTGTTCCCATGCTTCCTCCCGTGATGGTTAAAGAGACGGTTCAGTCTGCCATACACAGAGTGCTTGGAGATCAAACCTACAAAATCAAAGACGAGGAAAACTTGAACTTAGTTGCTTCCGCAGAGCATACCATGGCTCCTTATCACATGAACGAAGTTTTAAACGAATCAGAACTGCCAAAAAGATATATTGGATACTCCACTGCTTTTAGAAAAGAGGCAGGAACATATGGAAAGGATATGAAAGGTTTTTTCCGAACTCATCAGTTTGACAAGTCGGAAATGGAGAGCTTTACAACTACTGAAACGGGAGAGGAGGAACAAGAGATGATTGTTGGATTACAGGAGTACATGGTTCAACAACTAAAACTTCCCTACCGTTTACAACAGATCTGCACGGGAGATACGGGAAAGCCGGACTATCAACAGTATGACATTGAGTGTTGGTTTCCCGGACAAGGAAAATATCGCGAGACACATACATCAGACTACATGACCGACTATCAGGCGCGTGGAATAAGATCTTTTTACAAAACCAAGAACGATGAAAAGAAGCTGCTTTACACTAATGATGCAACGGCTTTTGCTGGTCGTCAGATAATCGCTATAATGGAAAATTATCAAACAAAAGAAGGGGAGATCATAGTCCCGGAAGCTCTTAGAAAGTATATGGGCGGAAAAGAGAAAATTACAAAAACAAAAAACTAGCAAGCTACTCGTCTTTTGATGGCATGGACAAAATAATTCTAATCGGAGGGTCTCCGTGTGCGAGAAAGAGCTCCGTTGCCAGGGCAGTCTCAAGAGATCTTGGCGTTCCTTGGATATCTACAGATACAGTAAGAGAACAGATGAAAGAGATCGTAAGAAGAGAAGACTTTCCTTATTTATTCTCTGTTTCTGATATTGTTTTGAACAAACCTTCTTCTGAGATTGTGGAATATCAAAACAGTGAAAGTGCTGATGTATGGAAAGGAGTCAAGGCATTAATTGAAACGGATTATACTTGGGGTGATTTTATAATTGAAGGAGTGGCCGTTCTTCCGTATTTGGTAAACGAATTATCTCTAAAAGATAAAAAAATTAAGGCCGTTTTTCTTATAGACAGCAACAAAAAGAGAGTCCGTGAAACGATCTTTAGAAGAGGATTGTGGGACGATGCGGAAAAATACTCCGACAAGCTGAAAGAAAAAGAGGTTGATTGGGTGATGGAGTTTAATAATTACATCGTTAAAGAGGCAGAAAAATTTGATTTCCTTGTTGTTGATATCGAAGAAGGGGAGTACATTAAAAGAGCAAGAAAGGCAGTAGAGTAGGTTTTTTGCAGATATCTTGCAAAAATATAAAAATTTCATTATAATAAAGTATATTCAATATTTAAAACATGTCTGATTCTCCCGTAGAAGAGATAAAAAATAGACTTGACATTGTAGATGTGGTGCGGGAGTACGTTAACCTGGAAAAAGCCGGGTCAAATTATAGGGCTCCCTGTCCTTTTCATGCCGAAAAAAGCCCTTCTTTTTTTGTTAATCCTTCACGTCAAATGTGGAGATGTTTTGGCGGTTGTAATGATGGTGGGGACATGTTTAGTTTTGTTATGCGCATAGAAGGAGTGGAGTTCTCCGATGCCTTGCGCATGCTGGCAAAAAAGGCGGGAGTAGAGTTGCGTAGACAAGACCCCAAAGAGGAGACCAAAAAAAAGAGGTTGTCTGATATCTGTGAGCTTTCCACTATGTTCTTTGAGAAGCAGATGCAGAGCTCTTCGAAAGGAAAAAAAGGGGTGGAGTATCTCAAAGAAAGAGGAATTAGAGAGGATGTAATAAAAGAGTGGAGAATAGGATATGCTCCCACTGCAAAGAGTGCTCTTTCTCAGTTTCTTATCGGAGAAGGGTATAAAACCGAGGAGCTTTTAGAGGCAGGAGTTTCTGTGGGGAAAGGCAAACAACCCTTTGACCGTTTTTCGGGAAGACTAATGTTTCCCATATTTAGTGTTAGTGGACAGGTTGTCGGTTTTGGGGGAAGAGTTTTTTTGGAGAACGATGATAGGGCGAAGTACATAAACAGTCCCGCAACTATTTTATACGACAAGAGCAGCGTCCTTTATGGAATTCATCGTGCAAAGGTGGGCATAAGAAGAAGTAATTTTGCTGTTGTGGTAGAAGGTTATACCGATGTTATCTTATCTCACAGAGAAGGATACGATAACGTTGTTTCTTCCTCCGGAACAGCTCTTACAAAAGAGCAGTTACGTGTTCTGCGTCGTTATACCGACACGCTTCTTACCGCTTTTGATATGGATTCTGCGGGAGGATCTGCCACAGAAAAAGGAGTGGATCTTGCTCGCAAAGAAGGATTTGATGTAAAGGTTATCATTATGCCCGAGAAGATGGATCCCGCCGATGTTATCTTGGAAAATCCGGAAAAATGGCAAGAGCTTGTTGACGAAGCACAGCCGGTAATGCACTTTTACTTCCGCAACGCCTTTTCTTTGCATGACAAACAAGATGCAAGAGGGAAAAGAAAGATAGCAGAAAAACTTCTTCCGGAAATAAAAAAGGTAGAGAACAGCATAGAAAGAGCACACTATATATCTGAGCTTGCAAACGAGTTAAGTGTAAGCGAGGAGGTTCTTACGGGTGAGTTGTCAGGGATAAAAAGTGAGTCGCAAGAAAAAAGAGAGATTTTACAAAAGGAGAAGAAAACAAAAAGAGAGGTGTTAGAAGAAAAAGTGGCCAGTTTGTGCGTAAAAAATGAAGAGGTTTTGTCAAAATTAAAAAAGAAAGACTTTTCTTTGCTAAGCAGTAAAATGTCTTCCTTTCTTCTTGTGCTTTACGAAAAAAAACCGGAAAAAGATCTCTCAGAAGAGCAGAAGTCACTTCTTAGTTACTTTTCTGCTCTTCCTGACTACGGAGAGGATATTGATGTGGAAAAAGAGGTAAAACACTGCCTTAATGAGATAAAGAAGATGAATATAAGAGACAAGCTTAGTGAAATAGGAGAAAAAATAAAAATAGCGGAACAAAAAGGAGAACCAGAAAAAGAAGAAAAACTAATAAAAGAGTTCCAAAAATACTCAAAAGAACTACAAAATCTTTAAATTATGCCTAAAAAAGATCTTCCGGAGGAAAAAATAAACAAAGTAACAAAAAAGGCGGAACAGAGAAGAGGTTTGGTTTATTGGAGTGATATAAAAGAGGCCTTTCCAGAAGCAAAAAGAAGCGAAAAGAAAACAAAAGAGATCGCTTCTATACTTGAGGATAGAGGCATGAAGGTGAAGGAAAAAAGAAACTTTCTCGGTGACGGAGAAGAGGAGGAGTTTGACAGTGCAGAGATAAAAATAGACTCCATTCAAACATACTTAAAAGAGATATCAAATGAGCCTCTCTTGAGTCCTGATGATGAGATAGAGCTTGCAAAACGTATAGAGAAGAGAGATGAAGACGCCAAAAGAAAAATGGTGAGAGCCAATTTAAGGCTTGTTGTTTCTATAGCAAAAAAATATATCGGGCGATCTCCGAAACTCACCTTTCTGGATCTCATACAAGAAGGAAATCTTGGGCTTTTTAGGGCGGTGGAAAAGTTTGACTGGAGAAGGGGGTACAAGTTCTCTACTTATGCTACTTGGTGGATAAGGCAATCTATTAATCGTGCCCTTGCGGATCAATCAAGAACAGTTCGTATACCTGTGCATATGGTGGAAAAGATATCGAAGTACACCAAGGTTCGCAAGGACCTGTTTCAAAGCCTGGGAAGAGAGCCTTCTCCTGAGGAGATAGCGGCAGAGATGGGCGTGGAAATAGAGAGAGTGCGCCACATAATAAAGATATATCAAACTGCTACATCTTTAGAGGCTCCTGTGGGAAATGAAGAAGATAGCAGTACTCTTGCCGATTTTATTGAAGATGAAAAAACCGCTTCTCCCACAACTTCGGCAGCGCGTAAGCTTCTTCGTGAGCGCTTGGATGAGATACTTGTTGATCTAGATGAGAGAGAAAAGAAGATACTTTCTATGCGCTTTGGGCTAGAGGATGGTGTAACACACACCCTAGAAGAAGTGGGGCAGATGTTTGGAGTTACCAGAGAGAGAATTCGCCAAATACAAGCCAAAGCACTAGAGAAGATAAGAAAGCACGATCAACTGGAAAGACTGGAAGGATATTGACTTTAGGGTTTCCTAATATAAGGAGGTTGTGCTATAATAACGGAAGTGTGGAGGCTTTAAGTTCTTTTTAAAGAATGATTAATTTTATTCCGCGGTAGCTCAGTGGTAGAGCGACCGGCTGTGTCACTTACACAAGCTTATGCTTGTGTAGATCGTGTGTTTTACGATCAAATTACGCAGCTTCTCGTCGAAAGGCGAGTTGAAAAACGAGGTGAAAACGGTGAAGCCCTTCGAGGGTAATACCGTGCCAATCCCATTTAATGGGCAGGTGTAGAGACTATCCTATAAAGGAGTAGTCCTTTGTTTTTTACGAAGGGCGAAGCGCCTCGCATCCTAGTACTTTGGGTGAGGATGATGATATAGTCCACTCCATCGTGAAAACGTTGGGTTAAGTGTAACCGGTTGGTCGTAGGTTCGAATCCTACCCGCGGAGCCAAATTGTATGTTCGGCGTTTGTTGCCTCGGCGCAAAGCGCCTCGGCACGCGCCCTGCGGGCGCTAAGGCTTGATTTTAAAAGGATTTGCCACGCTCCGCGTGGCTCAAAAACCAATTCCCGTTCCCGCAAAATTCGGTTCGAGCCAATCTTTTTTAGAAAATCTTTTTTCTCAAAAAGATTTTCCTGCAAAGCGATAATTTCGGCTTGTTTACTGTCTAAAATGAAT
>PWEN01000050.1 GCA_003553505.1 Candidatus Nealsoniibacteriota bacterium
AATGGAAAACAGTTTACCAGTGGCTTGATTATTACAATTATCAAAGGTTACACTTAAGTCTTAACGGGTTAACACCTGAAGAAAAACTAAAAAGTGTTACCCTTGAGTGTTAACTGTACAAGGAGATTGGTTTTAGCTGAAAAATTATAACAGAAAAGGTCGATTAAAAATATAATTAAAAAATAATTATGAAAAAATTTCTTTATATATTAGGTGGCTTAATTCTTGTAATTGTTATTATTGCTGCAATTGGTGGAGATCCCGAAGAAGAATCTGTGGCTGATGATCCGACGGAGACAGAAGAAGGGGTCTTAGAAGATGAAATATTTGAAGTTGGTGATTCTATAGATCATGAGAATAGAATACTTACGGTTGATTCTGTGGAAAGAGGCTGGGTTAGCCCCAATGAATTTGATACACCATCAGAAGGAGAGGCGTATGTTCTTGTTGAGCTTACTCTACAAAATGAAAGCGAAGAAGAGGTGAGTTTTAATCCTCTGCACTTCGAGCTAAAAGATGGAGGAGGAGTAATTCAAAACTATGGTGCAATGGTGACAGGAGTTGATACTCTCTCAAGTGGGGGGTTGGCACCTGGAGGGGAAATTTCAGGAAATTTGGTTTTTGAGGTAAATGAAAATAACCTGGAAGAGCTTACACTTTTTTATGAGCCTGGTTTTTGGGGTGATGATAGAGTAGAGGTGGAGTTGTAATAATTTCTTAAGATATTTTTAATTCAAGCCCTTGTACAGATATTATAGTATGAGGGCTTGTTTTACTTCATTTTTGTGAAAACAAACACATATTGTGTTTTTTTATTTTACAGTATGTAAATAAGATTTTTTTATGATAGATTAAATGTTATGAAAGTAGTAGTAATTGCAGATATTCACGACAATCTTCCCAATCTCCAAAAGTGCCTTGATGAGTGTAGGGAGAGTGGTATTGAGAATATTGTTTGTTGTGGTGATGTAACAAACAAAGAGACTTTGCAGCTTATGTCGGAGAGTTTTGCCGGAAAGATAATGCTGGTGCGAGGAAATATGGAGATATTTGAAGATGAAGATCTAGAAAGTTACTCTAATATAGATTATAGGGGTCGTGTGGGATCTTGGGAAATTGACGGAAAGACAGTGGGTGCTTGCCATGAACCTTTTTTAATAGACAAGGTGTTAGAAAAGCGGTCTTGCGATATTGTTTTTTATGGGCACACACACAAACCATGGGAAGAGGAAAGAGCAGGAGCAAGAATTATTAATCCCGGAACTCTAGGAGGAGTATTTTATAGACCTACTTATGCGATATGGAACACAGAGACAGGGGAGATGGAGTTGAAATTTATAGGTTAGAAAATATGAAATTATATAATAATGAAAAAAATAGAAAAAAAGATTCATCCTGGATATTTTGATAAAGTGCTTTCCGGAGAAAAGAAATTTGAGTTAAGATTAAATGATTTTGATATACAATCGGGAGATTTATTGATATTAAAAGAGTGGAATCCCGAAAAGAAAGAGTATACCGGAAGAGAGATTGAAAAGAAGGTTACAGATGTTTCTAGGTTTGATATAAACAATCTTTTTTGGCCCAAAAAAGAAATAGAAGAGAAAGGGATACAGATTATCTCTATTGAATAAAATCGAATCTTAAAAATGCTTACGTTAATATATATTACCCACGAAAATAAAGAAGAGGCACAAAAGGTGGTTTCTCACTTACTGGAGAAGAACCTTATCGCTTGTGCTAACATCTTTCCGATTAACAGTTTTTTCCATTGGGAGGGGGAAGTAAATAGTGAAAAAGAGGTTGTTTCTCTTCTTAAAACATCTAAAGAAAACTGGGAGAAAGTAAAAGGAGAAGTGCAAAAAGTACACCCCTATGAAACCCCTTGTATTTTGAAAATGGAAGTACAAGCAAATAGTGACTTTGAAGAGTGGGCAAGAAAAGAAACACAGTAATAGTAATGGCAAATGATTACACGTAGAATGTAAAAAGATATTTCCGGAATTTGTTGTAAAGTAATCTGAAAATGTCGTTAACAAGGAGATGCTTGTCTTAAAAAAGTGTAAATTTTCTTTCTATAAAATAAACTTCTTAAAAACATGAAAGAAGGATCACATTTTGAGCGTTTTGTTGGAGGCAGTGAAAGCGACAAGAGAAAAGCTCGTGAAAAACTGGAAGAAAACAAGAGTGAGGACTTATCTAAGTACGAACTGGAAAAGACTCCCGAGGATATAGAGACTATCAAAAAAACAGAAGCTACTGTCAATGAGATAGTAACCCAATATGGGGGAGAGGGAAAACCATTATCCCTCGACCGTATTTATGTACTTGAGCCAGACAGTGTTTCAAAAATAACAGAAGGAAGACTATTAAAGGGCATCCATAAAATATTAGAAGGAGTTGTGGGCGTTGAAAAAGAGGAGTCCAAATTGGAGTTTGTTGGCACTTTGGGCCACGATCTTTTTCACTTGAAGTCATATAAGGCGGCTAGTATCGGAAATTCAGCCGAAGATATTCGTCCCTATCGTAGCGGTTTTTCTATGTACGAAAGAGATTTTACCAAAGAAGCGGGTAAAGAAAAAGTGTATTTTGGGATGCTTGAAGAGGCTATTGTTGCGGAATGTACAAAAAAACCCTTAAAAAGAATCAAAGAAAAAGACGAAGATCTTAGCAAAGAATATGAAGCCAATGAGAAATTAAAGGAGTGGGTCTATAATTTTAATCTTTCTGAAGGAGTTCCAAAGGAGAAAATTGAAGCAATCAAGGAAGAGTTGTTTTTTGTTCCCGATGCAGAACAAAAGGTAGAGAAAATAACTACCGAGTATGATGATGAAAAAAGCAGGCAGGCATTTGCTGCGGGACTCATTGCTCGCCTTAGCAAGGATGGGAGCATAGGAGTGCTTGAGAGATATCAAGAGAGAGAAAAAATGTATAATCTTTTAGATGAACTGGTTGCAAAGTCTGAGGGTAGGTTTAAAAATCGTAGTGAGATCTTTGACGAGTTTGCTAAGGCTAATTTTTCCGGCAACTATCTAAATATTGCTCGAATTGTTGAAAGTATTTTAGGAAAAGGTTCATTTAGAAAAATAGCAGAAGACTTTAGTGAAAATTAAGTGGGTCATGTCGCTTGAGAGCGATACAGAAGATCATATTAATAAATAAAACATGAAAGTAACGGTAAACGATTACATGCAGAAAGGGTACACTTATGAGCTTTCGGAGCCACAAGGAAAGAACTTTCATTCTGACTTTGAGCCTCAGCTCACCCCTAAAGAGATGCTTGAGTTAGGTGTTTTTGGAGGTGTTTATATGCGTGATTGCAAAAAAGAGTTTCCCGATGACTGGTTCTATAACGCTAAGTTTGCTCCCGAAGATATAAGAGAGCATCTGGCAAAACTTAACTACTTTAAGGTAAACGCCAGCCAACCTCTTTCTGTATGGAGAGAAAAAGGCTGGATACATAAGGATGATCCCAGGGGGTGGTTTCAGTGGTACTGTAGATACTATATGGGAAGAAGACATGAAGACGATGAAAGACAGATAAAAAGATGGAAACAGATGAAGAGACACATTACACAGATAAAGAACAACTGCAAGAAAGGGGATGAGAGTTGCAGAAGAAAGCAAAGACAAGCTGTTTTGCACTGGGCTTATGACAGCAGGAGTATGTGAGATATTTTTTTGAGCACAATTTGTGGTATAATATTGACACAAAAGAGGGATGAACATTGAAAAAAAGAATAAAGTGTATCGGTTTAAAACCTTAAAAAAGAAAAAGGAGGTGATTAAATCTCAAAGCTAGATAGAGAGATAGTTAAAAGAAACCAATTATGCAAGGAGGGTGTTATGTCTGGCAATCAGTACAAAGAGGAAGTGATAGATCCTGGAGTTAAAGCTTCGATGTTGGCAAAAGAGGTTTGCTTTCAAAGTCATGCGAACTGCCCGGCAGTAAGCGTTATTGCCCATCAACCCGGGAAATTTCGGGGCCCCGTTGGGTATCTCTGGAAAAAACACATTCTCGAGGAGATGGTGCAGGGAGCTGAAAATCCGGAAAAGTCATGGTCTTTGCTTGAAGAAGTGGAGAACGATGGAGCTGGCGGAAAACCCCAGTTTTTCACTTTGCTCGGAGATCCTTATGTGAATCGTGGTCTTGGCTGGGAGATAATAACCATGGCTGCGGATGATTTTAGCAGATCAGGAAGATTTCCGGCCATCATAGCCAATGAAATGAATGTCAAGAAAATCAACGAGGATAATTTTCATTTATTTCAAGCAATCATGGAGGGGTACGGAGAAGCTCTAAAGGAAGCCCGGCTGGTAAACATCACTGGCGAAATTGCAATAATGAAGCACAGCATAACTGCCTTTTGTGATATAAACTTTATCGAAGGGCAGCTTGTGTTAACCTGGGGCGCTACTTGCATCGGTTTATCTCGCAAGGAAATGTTGATTGATGGCTCTGACATTGGCCCCGGAATGTCGATCATCGGTTTCTGGGAGCCGGGGTACAGGTGTAATGGAGGCACTTTCTTTACAAACATTATCTTAGAGAAGTGGGGATCTCCCTTTTCTCGCTCTTTTTGGGAAAGCAAAGAAATGCTTGATTTTGTCAGAAAACTTACAGTGCCTTCTCAAAGTTATGCCAAAACCATAACTCGCCTTATTGGATGGAATTCGGACGGGAGTGCCGGGAGTCCATTGGCTTCTATTGCCGGAATTGCCCACATAACCGGTGGAGGTGTTTGGGAAAAGCTTGGCGAAATACTTCCTCAGGGAGTCGGAGCCAATCTTTATTCTATGCCTGAGCCGGCGGATGTTTTGCTTGAAGGGCAAAAGCTTTCCTGGAATACGAAGTTTCATTTATCTGACTGGAATGCTTACAGCACCTTGCACGGGGGTTGTGGAGCACTGCTTATTTGTCAGCCATCAGATGAACAGAAGGTCATCAAGGAAGCGAAGAAGGATGGCATAAAAGCCTCTGTTGTGGGAGAAACAACTAAGGACAATGAGATAATCATCAATTCTCGTTTTAAGGAAAGAAGGACGCTGTCCTCAAAAAAACCTGAGTAACACAGGGCCGCACTGGGATGCGGTCTTTTTTATTAAAACAGGAAAGCAAGGATCATTTTTATTGTTTGGGGTGTAAATAAAAAAGGGGCCTCAAAAGACCCCTTTACAAGCGGTAAGCTTATTTTTTTATGCTTGATATGGCCACTAAAAACAATGTAGTGGCCAAAAAGAAGATTATGACAAAATAAAGCTTAATCTTAAGCCAGGGTGAGTCAAAAGCTTCATGGAGCAGATAAACATTTTCATTGTCGTAGCTGTATCTTGATATTGATTTTTCCATGTCGTATTTTTCTGAATACTCATATAGGGCATTTTCTCCAAAAAATAGAAGATTCTTTCAACATGGAGTCCTGTACCAAGAACGCCCTCTTTTTTGCTCCAGCGAATGTAGACAACTCCATCTTCTGGAGCTCTTTCTAGGATCTGTTCAAATTTTGCAAGCTTAACTCGAGATCCTTCTGGAGCATCAATTCTTTTGACTTGGACAAAGTCTGCATCCACTCCTTTAATGTTGTTCTCAAGAGGGATGGTTTTTGCTTCTTCTCCTTCAGTGGCTATAAGCCATGCGAGCATTAATATTCCCACGATCCAAAGAACTGCTGCAGCATTAATCCATGTGTGTCTGTTCTTTTTCATCACACCCTCCTCGCTCCTTAAAGAGCATAAATGTTAAAAGTACCATTTTGCTTAATTTGCTGTAATATATTACAATATTATGACGGTTTTGTCAATTTTGTACTGAAAAATAACCTTCAAGGGGTTTAATACTTTTTATTAGGATTAAGAGATATATGACAACAAACATAGAAAAAGCAAAAAAAGAGTTTCTTCAAACAATAGATGATTTTGGTGCTGATCCTTATAGACTAAGAAATCATGTTCCGGAAGCAGAAAAGTGGGCACGCCGCCTTTTAAAAGATAATCCTGAAGCTGACGTAGAAGTTGTTCTTCTTTCTGTGTGGCTCCATGACATTGGTCACTATCCTGTGCCTACCGATATTGATCATGCAGTGAGAGGAGAGAGGAGAACAAAAGAATTTCTAGAGAAGATCGGTTATCCGAAAGATAAGATGGATAAAGTGCTGCACTGTATTAGATCACACAGATGCAAGGATGTTATGCCAAACACTATAGAAGCAAAAATTATTGCCTGTGTAGACTCTGCAAGTCATATGACAGAACCGATGTATTTTGATATGGCTAGAGTTGACAAGGAGAATGGAAGTGAATTTAGAGCATATGCAAAAATGGATCGTGATTTTAGGGATCTAGAGGCTTTTCCTGAAATTCAAAATGAGTTAAAAGAGATATATGAGAATTGGAAAAAGTTGATAAAATCTTACGAAAAATTGAAATAATATGTCAAAACAAATAGAGATAGAGCACAGGTCACGTTTTACAGAAAAGAAATATAAGGAGTTGCTTTCTTTTTTAAAAGAGAATGGAGAGTATTTAGGAAAAGACGATAAAAATGTATACTTTTTTACACTTCCCGATAAACTACTCAAGGTTACAGATAATATTTCCAAAGGCACCGCAAAGATAACTGTTAAAACGAGCAAGATAGGACAAGGAAGTGATTTTGAAGAGGTGGAATTTTTTATCTCCCCTCAAGATGCAGAAAAGGCGGTTCATCTTTTTAAAATACTTGGATTTACGAAGATACACTCTTCTTTTCAGAAAAGAGAGAACTTTAGATACAAGGAAGTGGAGATATCTGTAAAGTATAGCGATGTTTGGGGATATCATGCAGAGTTTGAGTTGATGGTTAATAGTGTTGATAAAAAAGAAGAAGCAGATAGAAAAATAAAAGAAGTTGCAAGAGGTCTTGGTGTAGATCTGATGAGTGAAGAAGAGTTGCAGGATTTTATATCGAAGAAAGAAAAACAGATATTTAAAAATTAGCTTGTGTTCAGAGCTATTTTTATGTTATAATATAAGCATTAACAGGAGGGACGTAAGTACGCTAAACAAGTAACGCAAGAAGCCAACAAAAATCAGGAGGAGGTGTGGAATGGTAAGGATCACTATCGTGGGGTTTGGACAGCTTGGTCGCGGTGTTTTAGAGGCGATCAAAAGAAACGACGACATGGAGCTTTCTTCAATAATTACCAGGCGTCCGGAAGACGTCAGAAAGGAGCTTGATGGAAGTGTTGCTGTTTATCATCTGGACCAACTAAAAAAAAGCTTTTCAACAAAAAAATCTGAAGTTGCTATTCTTTGTGTCGGATCAAAGGACGACGTGGCCAAAATAGGACCTCAAGTGGCGGCGAAGTATAATACCGTTTGTAGCTTTGACATCCATGAAGAGATTGAGGAATATTCTCTCCGAATTCGTCCTATTGCAGAAGAAAATGGAAAGGTGTACATGCTCTCCAACGGCTTTGATCCCGGATTTTTCTCGCTTATAAGGTTTATTGGGGATGCTGTCTTGCCAGAAAGCAAGATTTATACTTTCTACGGCCCCGGTGTAAGTCAGGGACACTCCAATGCCGCCCGGTCGGTTAGTGGAGTGAAGGATGCTAAATCCTACACCATGCCCGTTCAGGAGTCGGTTGACAGGATAAGAAGAGGGGAGATGCCGACTCTTTCCAAAAGGCAAATGATATGGAGAAAAGTGTTTGTTGTTCCGAAAAAGGGTGCTGACACAGACAAGATAAGAAGCGATATTGTCGGTATGCCCCTCCAGTTTGATCAATACTATACGGAGGTGCACTTTATTTCTCAGGCAGAGATGGAAGAAGAGCACCACGCTTCTCCTCACGGAGGGTTTGTTATTATTGTCGGAGTGACCGGTAACGGGAACAAGCAAATTATGGAGTACAGCTTGAATCTTGAGAGCAACCCCGAGTTTACATCCTCCGTTTTGGTGGCCTTTGCGAGAGCCGCTTTCAAAATGAGTCTCTTTGGGCACAGTGGTGCGTTTGTTGCCGGACAAACCCCTCTGTTTAACATAAGCCCTCTTTCTCCAAGAGAGCTGCTCAGATACTTCATGTAAGGTGAGCCACAGGGCAAACGTAAGTTTGCCCATTTTATTTATACAGACACTACTGCTATTGCATAATAATACTCCTTTTGTTATACTTACACGCAGAGAAAAGTAATGATTGGTTTCGGTCCCGTC
The DNA here is from genome assembly GCA_003553505.1 of Candidatus Nealsoniibacteriota bacterium. GTDB lineage: Bacteria > Patescibacteriota > Minisyncoccia > Minisyncoccales > PWPS01 > T1SED10-78. Next base: position 8,195 of record PWEN01000050.1, read on the forward strand.
TATACGGGATATGGAAACAGTAGGAAAGGTCGATTAAAATAGGATTGTACGATAAAAAATGACAAAGGAAACATCTGACAAAGAGTTTCTTGAGTTCATCGTAAAGAACCTTGTAGACAATCCTGATTCCGTAGAAGTCGAGAGAAAAGTTGACGAGATGGGAGTGCTCCTTTCTCTGAAAGTTCATCCCGACGACATGGGACAGATTGTCGGAAAAGAAGGTTCTACAGCGAGAGCGATCAGGAATCTGGTTCGCATTATCGGCCTTAAGCATAAGGCGAGAGTAAACCTCAAGATAGTGGAACCGGAAGGTAGCAATTTTAGATCAAAAGGAAGTTCCTCCGAGGAAAAAAACACCAAAGAGGGACTTGATGACATAGAACTGTAAGTTTTTGCAGTTTTAAAAAACGGTGCTATTATTCAATAGTGCCGTTTTTGTTTATGCATTTTCATATAATAACCATATTTCCCTCTTTTTTTGACCCCTTTTTATCGGAGGGGCTTATTAAAAAAGGCATTGATAAAGGGGCTTTTAGCGTAAGTGTCCATGATCTGCGCGACTTTACCGATGATGTCCACAGAACAGTGGATGACCGTCCTTTTGGCGGAGGAAGTGGGATGGTAATGAAAGTGGAGCCCATATACAGGGCGGTTGAGTCACTTAGAAGGGAGAACTCCAAAGTGATCCTTTTTACTCCTCGCGGGAGGCGTTTTACGCAAAAGAAAGCTTTGGAGATGTCAAAAGAAAGTGATATTATCATGATATGTGGAAGATACGAGGGAATAGATGCAAGAGTAGAAGAGCACATAGCAGATGAGAAGATATCGATCGGGAGCTATGTTTTAATGGGAGGAGAAGTTCCTGCTATGGCGGTCGTAGAGACCGTTTCACGTATTTTGCCGGGAGCAGTGGGAAAGGATGGCTTCTTGGAAAATCGTATGAATGAAGAGGGTTTTGCAGAATACAAGCAGTATACTCGTCCGGAAGTTTTTTCTCCTTGTGAGGGAGTAGAGTGGAAGGTTCCCAAAACGCTTCTTTCCGGGGACCACAAAAAGGTGTCACAGTGGAAAAACAAAAGAAAAAGAATTATAAAATGAGATTTCACCACAGAACAATTGAGGAAACAATGAGAGAGCTTCGTTCCGGCGTGGACGGTATCTCTAAAGAGGAGTCGGAAAAGAGGGCAGAGAAGTATGGTCCTAATACCATAGAAGGAAAAGAGGACAGGCATCCTATTTTTATATTCCTCAAACAGTTTCACAGTCTCTTCATCTATGTACTTATTGCCGCGGGAGTAATATCTTTCGTCTTTGACAAGATGATAGATGTTTATGTGATAGCTGCCGTGATACTTTTTAACGCTTTTATGGGATTCTTTCAGGAGTATAAGGCGGAGCGCGCCATAACGGCGTTAAAGAAGATGCTTGTACCCAAAGCGAAAGTTTATAGAGAAGGAGAGCTTGAGAACGTCTCTTCTAAAGATATAGTTCCCGGAGACGTTGTATTTATCGAAGAAGGGGATCGTGTGCCGGCCGATATACGCGTAATAGAGTCCAAGAACTTGCGTACCATGGAGGCTTCTCTTACGGGAGAGTCTTCTCCTAAAAGTAAAAGTACTGATGCTGTCCCGGAAGAGACGGACTTTGCTGATAGAGACAATATGGGATTCATGGGTACATTTGTTACCGGTGGAAGAGGTAGAGGTGTTGTGGTGGCAACCGGATCGCAGACTGCATTTGGTAGTATCGCCAAAGACATTGAAAGCATAGAGAGGAGTGGAGGACATTTTGAAAAGAGAGTAAGCGTCCTTGCAAAGCAGATGACTGCCTTTGCCTTTGCGGGAGCTTCCATTATATTCCTTATCAGCTACTTTTTCCGTGATGACCTGGAGTTCTTTGAGGTAATGCGTTACACCATAGCCGCTCTTGTTTCCGGAATACCGGAAGGACTTCCCGCTATACTGGTGATAGTTCTGTCTATCGGCGCCAATCGCATGGCAAGAAGGAACTCTATTATAAGGAAGCTTTCTTCTACGGAAACACTGGGAGTTACTACTCATATTGTTACCGACAAGACCGGCACTCTCACAGAGAACACCATGAATGTGCGAAAAATAGTCATGCCCGACAGGGAGCTGGAGGTTACCGGAGAAGGCTGGGAACCGGAAGGTAGCTTTTATGAGCATGAAGAGATCATACCTCCTATGGAGTATGAGTCTATTCGTAAACTTATCCATATTGCCGCAGTCTGTAACAACGCAAGGATAGTAAAAGAAGGCGAAAAACACAGTATAGTAGGTGATCCCACGGAGGCCTCGCTAGTAGTAATGGCGGAAAAGGCGGGAATAAAGAAGGGTGTCATAGAGCACATAGAAGAAAAGTTGGATGATCTTCCTTTTAACTCCAAAACAAAACTCCGTGCTTCGCTTGCGCTTCTAAAGAACGGAGAAAAGGAGGTTTACGCAGTTGGTGCTCCGGAAGAGATACTGCAAAGATCTACTTTTATAAACGTGAACGGCAATGTGCGTCCCATAAACGATGAAGACAGGGATCATATAGTTTCCCGGCTGGAAGAGATGGCGGGAGACTCTATGCGCACTATTGCTCTCGCGTACAGAAAAGAGAGTGATGAAGAAGAGGAGGTGCACGAAGAAAGAGTGAACGATCTTGTCTTTGTCGGAGTAACGGGCATGATAGACCCTCCACGCTCTGAAGTTTATGAAGCGCTTGAAAAGGCCAGATCGGCAGGCATAAGAGTGATCATGGTCACCGGAGATCACAAGGGTACGGCACTCTCCATATCAAGAGAGATAGGTCTTGTAGAGGAGGATGACACAAGAGCTTATACAGACAGTGAACTTGAAAAGATGAACGAGCAAGAATTCTCTGAAGCGATCAAAAGTACTTCCGTGTTTGCACGGCTTACGCCTCACATGAAGTTTAGAATAGCGGAAGAGCTTCAGAGACAGGGGGCGGTAGTGGCCATGACGGGAGATGGAGTCAATGATGCTCCCGCCCTAAAGAAAGCCGACATAGGGATTGCGATGGGAATAACGGGAACAGATGTGGCAAAAGAAGCAGGAGAGATAGTTCTTGTAGATGATAACTTTGCTTCCATAATAAGTGCTATAGAAGAGGGAAGAATAGCTTTTATAAACACCAGGCAGACTAGTTCTTCTCTTATTACCACTAACTTTGCGGAACACGGCACGCTTATAAGTGCTTTGCTTATTGGTTGGAATCTACCACTTCTTCCTACGCAGATATTGTGGCTTAATCTTGTGACTGATGGAGTCTTTGGTACAGCTCTTGCTTTTGAGCCGGGACATGGAAGAATATTAAGCAAACCCCCGCGAGACAAAAGAGAGAACATTATCAGCAAAGAGATAGTGCCTTATTTTGTTATTATGCTACTTTTGATGGCCTTTCTTGCTTTGCTCGTTTTTAATCATTTTCTGGACGATGGACTTGATAAGGCTCGCACGGGAGCTTTTACTGTAATGGCCTTTACGCAGTTGTTTAATGCTGTAAATATGCGTTCTATCGATAACTCTATCTTTAAAATAGGACTTTTTAGCAATCGTTACTTTATTATTGCAGTTGTAGCGGCAGTATTTTTGCAGCTTTCCGTAATACATATTCCTTTCTTTCAGGGAGTGTTTCACTTTGAGGCGCTTTCGGCACTGGAGTTCGTTGTTATAGTAGCAATGACTTCCTCGGTGTTTATTGTAGGAGAGTTGTATAAATATATTCGTTACTCTTTAATCGCTAACAGGTAAAAGGTGTTTAAGTTAAACTCAAATTTTAAGCCCGCCGGAGATCAGCAAAAGGCGGTAGAAGAGATCGTTTCCGGCATAAATGAAGGTCTTTCAAAACAGACCTTACTTGGAGTTACGGGGTCAGGGAAGACGTTTACCGTAGCAAAAGCGATCGAAGAGTTGCAGAGGCCGATGCTTGTAATAAGTCACAACAAGACGCTTGCCGCACAACTCTGCAACGAGTTTCGTCACTTTTTTCCCGAAAACTCCGTGCACTACTTTGTTTCTTATTATGATTACTATCAACCCGAGGCTTATATCAGTACTACGGACACCTATATCCGCAAAGAGGCACTTATAAACGAAGAGATAGACAGGTTGCGTCATGAGGCTACTACTTCTCTTCTTACGCGCAGGGATGTTATTGTTGTTGCCTCTGTTTCTTGTATATACGACCTAGGATTGCCTCAAGTTTACCGTGAGAGTATACTGAAACTGCAAAAGGGTGAGAAAAAAGACAGGAAAGAGATCATATCTTCTCTTGTAGAGATGCAGCTGTCACGCACCTCTTCGGAGCTTTCGCGTGGTAAGTTCCGTGTAAGAGGGGATATAATAGAGATAGCTCCTGCAAACAGAGATGTTGTCTACGAAATGCAACTCTCAAACGGTTACATAGAGCGTATCTTTGAACTTGACCCGGTGGAGGGATTTGTTCCAGAAAAGACACCGGAAGTGGACACGGTTTTTATTTCCCCGGTACGTCACTTTATATCCCGTGATAATAAGGAGGCGTTAAGACTTATAGAAGAGGAGTTAAAAGAGCGCATAGAGTACTTTGAGAAGAGAAGCATGCCTCTCGAGGCGGAGCGCATAGAGAAGATAACAAGAAACGATCTGGCAATGATAAGGGAGATGGGGTACTGTCACGGGATAGAGAACTACTCCCGTCACCTTTCCGGAAGGAGTGAGGGTGATCCTCCATCATCTCTTTTGGACTACTTTCCTTCCGACTTTGTTGTCGTTATAGATGAGTCACACATCACCCTGCCGCAGATAGGGGCGATGCACGCCGGAAACAAGTCGCGTAAGAACAGCCTTATCGAGAACGGGTTTCGTCTTCCTTCTGCTATGGATAACAGGCCACTGACGTTTAAGGAGTTTGAGGAGAGGTGTTATCAGACGATCTATCTTTCCGCTACGCCGGGAGAGTATGAAAAGAAAGAAAGATTAGTGGAGCAGATAATAAGGCCTACGGGCCTTGTCGATCCCAAGGTTACGCTTTCTCCCTGCAGAGGGCAGATAAACGACCTTTTGTCGCGTATAGATGAGAGAACAGAAAAAGGTCACCGTGTGCTTGTGACAACTCTTACAAAGAAGATGGCGGAGGATCTCTGTGAGTATCTAAAAGAGAGAAAAGTAAAGGTTTCATATATCCACAGTGATGTAAAGTCACTGGAGAGGATAAAGATTCTTACTCGTTTGCGTCGCGGAGAAGTGGAAGTGGTGGTAGGAGTAAACCTTTTGCGTGAAGGCCTTGATCTGCCGGAAGTTTCTCTTGTTGCTGTGCTTGATGCTGACAAAGAGGGTTTCCTTAGAAACGAAACCTCTCTCATACAAACCATAGGGAGGGCGGCAAGGAATACGGAAGGAGAGGTTATACTTTACGCCGATAATATTACTTCTTCTATAAAAAAGGCGGTAAAAGAGACGGAAAGAAGAAGAAAGATACAGATGGAGCATAACAGAAAACACGGCATTACTCCCCGTACAATCAAAAAGGAGATAACTGACATCGCTCCAGCAGAAGAAACGCTGGAGATAGAGCCCATAGAAGACAAGAAAGAGGCCATAAAAGAAAAGGAGAAAGAGATGCGTGCTGCAGCGGAAAACCTCAACTTTGAGCTTGCCGCTATTCTGCGCGATCAGATAAAGTCATTAAAAGATGAAAAAGATAGTAGTAAAAGGAGCAAAGCAACATAACTTGAAAAATGTTGATCTGGAGATTCCCAGAGATAAGATCACTGTTTTTACCGGAATATCTGGTTCCGGGAAGTCTTCGCTTGCCTTTGACACCATATTTGCCGAAGGACAGAGGAGATATGTAGAGTCTCTCTCTACTTATGCGCGTCAGTTCTTGGGAAGAGTGGACAAGCCGGAAGTAGATGAGATAGAGGGACTCTCTCCCGCAGTCTCTATCGACCAGAAAGCACACTCCTACAATCCTCGTTCTACGGTGGCGACCATAACAGAGATATACGACTTTTTGCGTGTTCTTTTTGCTCGTGCAGGAAAACCGCACTGTCCTCTGTGTAAAGGAGAGATATCTTCTCTCGGAGTAGATCAGATAGTGGATAACATCTTAAAGATGAAAGGAGAGGGAGCGATGATTCTTGCTCCCGTTGTACGTGGCAGAAAAGGGGAGTACTACCAGCTTCTTTACGATCTTTTGAATGAAGGTTTTCGTAGTGTGCGCATAGACGGCAGGTTTCACTCTTTACGTGAAAGGATAGCTATGCCGCGTTATGAAAGGCATGACATATCAGTAGTTGTAGATGAAGTCTCTTTTAAAGATGAGCGTGAGAGGTTGTCTGAAGCTGTGGAGATAGCACTTCGGAAAGGAAGTGGGTTTATAGAGGTGATATCGGGGGATGAGGAGAAACGTTTTTCCGAAAAACTTTCTTGTGCCAAGGATAACTTTTCTTATCCCGCAATAGAGCCGCGCTTGTTTTCTTTTAATAGCCCTTACGGTGCTTGTCCGGAGTGTAACGGGATTGGAAAAGAGACTATCTTTTCTGATAAGACATGTAAGGCGTGTAATGGAGAGCGTTTACGCACGGAGGCACTGCACGTTCTTTTAGGGGGCAAGAATATCACCGAAGTTACAAGCATGTCTGTAGCACAAGGAGTAGAGTTTTTTGAGAAGATGAAGCTTGAAAAGTCACAAGAAGAGATAGCCAAAGCACCTCTTTAGGAGATAAAAAACAGAACAAAATTTCTCTTTGATGTGGGGCTTGACTATCTTACATTTAACCGTGCTTCTTCCACTCTTTCCGGAGGAGAGGCTCAAAGGATAAGGCTTGCATCGCAGGTTGGTTCACGTCTCGTGGGAACTCTTTACATCTTAGATGAACCCACTATCGGATTACATCAAGAAGACAACGCAAGACTCATACAAACACTTCAGAGTTTAAGGGATATAGGAAACACCATAATTGTGGTGGAACACGACGAGAAGACCATATTTTCTTCTGATTATCTGGTTGACTTTGGTCCCGGAGCGGGAACAGAAGGCGGAGAGATAGTCGCTTCCGGAAAGATGCCGGAGATATTAAAAGATAAAAAGAAAGATTCTCTTACACTGCAGTATCTGCGTCGTGAAAAAGAGATATCTCTGCCCAAAAACCCTAGATCGGTAAAAAAGACAACCCCTCTGTTAAAAGTTTTCGGAGCAAAGCAACATAACTTGAAGAACATAGATGTCAGTTTTCCTCTTTCCCGTTTTATAGCCATAACCGGAGTTTCCGGGTCGGGTAAAAGTACTCTTGTTTACGACATCTTATACAAAAGCTTGGCAGAGAAGTTCTATAAGGCGAAAGGTGCTCCCGGTGATCATAGAAAGATCACGGGAACGGAGTATATAAAAGGAGCGGTAAGTATTAGTCAGGCACCTATCGGAAAGCCTCCGCGATCTACGCCTGCAACTTACGCGGGAGCTTTTACTTCTATCCGAGAGTTGTTTTCCTACACCAAAGAGGCACGTCTTCGTGGATGGGGTCCGGGAAGGTTTAGCTTCAATGTTCCCGGAGGGAGGTGTGAGAACTGCAAGGGGTACGGAGTAATTGGTGTAGAGATGCACTTTCTTCCCACCGTTTTTGTTACCTGTCAGGTGTGTGACGGGAAGAGGTTTAACCGGGAAACTCTTGAGATTCTTTATCGAGGACATAGCATATTTGATGTCTTGAATATGACTGTAGATGAAGCGCTTGACCTTTTTAGCGACACCCCGTGGATCAAAAGGAAGTTAAGCGTTTTAAGTAAGGTTGGTCTTGGTTATCTCACCCTTGGACAGTCGGCCACAACCCTTTCCGGAGGGGAGGTACAACGAGTAAAGCTATCATCAGAGCTGTCAAAACCTGACACGCGTAAAACGGTATATGTCTTAGATGAGCCTACCGTGGGATTGCACTACGAGGATGTAAAAAAGCTCATCCAGGTCTTACAAAGGTTGGTTGAAAGAGGAAATACGGTTATCGTCATAGAACACAACCTCGATGTCATAAAAAGCGTTGATCACGTTATAGACCTTGGTCCCGGAGGAGGGGAGAAAGGGGGAGAAGTGGTTTGTATCGGAACTCCGAAAGAGATCTCCAGGAAGGGAAAAAGTCTTACGGGCAAGCATTTGAGAGATATAATATGACAGAAAACTTACCACAAAGTTCAGGAGTTTATCTCTTCAAAGACGGTGAAGGGAGAGTTATCTATGTTGGTAAGGCGGCGAATATAAAAAGGAGGGTTAGTAGTTACTATAAAGGGAAAAGGGACACTAAAACGGAGAGAATTGCGGAGAGTGCCAAAGAGATCGATTTTATAGAAACAGAAACAGTGCTGGAAGCTCTTATAGAAGAAGCACACCTTATAAAAAAACATAAACCGTATTACAACATAAAAGAGAAGGATGACAGAAGCTTTCTTTACGTTGTTATTACAAAAGAGGAGTATCCTCGCGTGCTGCTTTTAAGAGAGCGTGAGATAGGGGAGGCACGTAGTGTTTTTGGTCCTTTCGTTCTTTCTTCGGAGATAAGAAGTGCCATGAAGGTTATCCGCAAGATATTTCCCTTCTCTACACACAAAGCGGGCACGGGAAAACCTTGTTTTCATTACCAGCTTGGGCTTTGTCCGGGGACTTGCACAGGTGAGATAAGCAAAAAGGACTACATGAAAGAGATAAGAAACATAGAACTTTTCTTTAAAGGAAAGAAAAAAACGCTTATCTCCCAGCTAAAAAAAGAGATGAAAAAAGCGAGTAGTGACTTGGAGTTTGAGAGAGCACAGGATATAAAACGTAAAATAGACTCCCTTATCTACATACAAGACACGGTCCTTTTAAAGAAGAAGAAAAATGAAGGAGTGCGCATAGAGGGGTACGATATCTCAAATATGTCAGGAAAACTTGCTGTGGGAGCGATGGCCGTATTTTCTGGAGATGTGCCCTTGAAAAAGGAGTATCGTATGTTTAAAATAAGGGGCAGTGGGAAAGGGGACACTGAGATGATAAAGGAGGTGATAAAGAGAAGACTTAAACGTGACTGGGAGAGGCCGTCACTTATCCTTGTTGACGGAGGGGTGTTGCAGATGAGAAGCGTAGAAGAGGCTTTAGTTGAAGAAGGAGCAGAGATTCCGGTAGTGGCTTCTGTTAAAGGTGAAAAAGCAAGGATCATTGGCAAGGTTCCTTTTAAGATAAAAAAGAATACCTTGCTTCACTTACAAGAAGAGGCGCACCGTTTTGCGTTAAATTATCATCGCAGATTAAGAGAAAAAGAGTTTTATGGAGATAAAAAAAGTAATAGTAGGGGTGCTACAGACTAACTGCTATATTATTTCTTCCGGAGACGATGCTGTTATTGTTGATCCGGGAGATGAAGCTGGCAAGATAGTAGATGAAGTGGAAGGAAAGAGTGTAAAGCATATCATCACTACCCATCACCACTTTGATCACGTTTCTGCAAAAAACGAAGTGCAAGAAAAGACGGGAGCAGAGGTGTTGGAAAATCTAAAAGAAGGGGATGAGATAAAGATAGGAGAAGAGAAGTTGTCCGTTATTTCCACTCCCGGACACACAGAAGATTCTATCTGCTTGATAGGAGAAGGTTTTGTTATTAGTGGAGATACGCTTTTTTATCAAGGATATGGTAGAACCGATCTTCCGGGAGGATCGGAAGAAAAGCTGAAAGAGAGTTTGGCAAGACTCACAAGAGAAATCCCGGAAGGCGCAGTGGTTTATCCGGGACACGGGAGATCTTTTACATTTGAAACATAGACCTTATTGTGATAAAATACTGCTAAGTTACGGGTCGGTACCAAAGCGGCCAACTGGAGCAGGCTGTAAACCTGCTGGCTTTATGCCTTCGGGGGTTCGAATCCCTCCCGGCCCACAGAGTTCATGTTATAGATTTCATTATTGAGATCACAAGAACAAGAGCTATATGGAGCGTTAACGGTTTATGTCCACGTGGACAGCTGCGCTGGGAAATGTGAAGTAAAAATACGCCGAGATAGCTCAGGGGCAGAGCAACACATTGGTAGCGTGTAGGTCCCGGGTTCAAATCCCGGTCTCGGCTCAGAGTTAAGTTAAAAAATATGGCAACAAAAACAAAAAGACCATTTCTAAAGTTTAACTGCGATGCTTGCGGAAAGACGAATTATCATGTATCCGTACCAAAAGGAAAAACGATAGAAGAAAAGATTTCCGTAAAGAAGTTTTGCAAGACATGTAAAGGGCACACCGTGCACAATATGAAGCTTAAATAAAAGCTTTAAGGGGGTGTGGTGAAATTGGCTATCACAGGAGTCTCCAAAACTCCCATTTCAGGTTCGAGTCCTGACACCCCTGCGGAATTGGGGCAAGAAAAACCGAGACTATCTCGGTTTTTTGTTTTGTGATAATATTAGAATAGTTCGTGCAATAATGAGTTAAACTCAACAAATTTAAAGCCCTAAAAAGCAAAAGAAGGACTTTGACATTAACAACATTTATATATGAACTAATAATTATATTTTTAATATGAAAACAGTAGGGATAATTGGAGGTCTTGGACCAGAAACAACTTCAGAATTTTACCTAGACTTAGTTTTTTCCTGTCAAAAGAAAGACAAGAACCATAGACCTTCTATAATAATCGCCAGCGTTCCCTTGCCTTATAAAATTGAAGAAGAGGCAATTTCTAAGGGTACAGGATTTGAAAGAATCCCACCCTTTTTAATTGCTGAAGCAAAAAAATTGGAAAAAGCAAGGGTAGATTTTATTGTTATGCCTTGCAATTCACTGCACATTTTTATCGAAGACATCAGAAGTGCTGTCAAGATTCCGGTTTTAAGCATTGTTGAAGAAACAGTAAAATTTCTTGCGAAAAACAAATTTAAGAAGGTTGGGATTATTTCCACTTCCGCAACGATTAAGAATAAATTATATGAGAATGCTTTCGAACAAAACAATATTGAATATGAATCTCCCGACGATTTACAACAAGCCAAAATGGGAAAAATTATTCTCAATCTTGTTACAGGGGTGCAAAACAATAAAGATAGAGAAGAATTAATCAGAATTATTAGTGATTTTGAAAAAAAGAATGTTGATTGTGTTGTTCTTGCATGCACAGACCTCCAGTTATTGATTCCGAAACTTCCTTCGTTGAAAATATTTGATACAATGAAAATATTTGCTGATTCAACTGTTGAAAAGATTTTAGAATAGCCAAGACCCTTTAATTCTGTATCTTTATTGCTTACCTTGTTAGTTTGATGGAAAGGCTTTAAATTTACTTTGAATTTTTCTTTGTTTGCAACTTCACAAAAAAGTTCTAACATCGTCCACGACTCCCTGCGGAATTGGGGCAAGAAAAACCGAGACTATCTCGGTTTTTTTATTTATGGTAATATGTGCCACATAAGTTTCATATAATAAAATATTTTATTAATGAGTCAAAAAATCACAATCAAAGAAGCTCCAATCGAGGAAGTTGTGAAAGTTAATGCAACTATTGTTGAGTTTGATGCACCTTATCAAAAAGATTATTTTGAGAATAGGTACAAAGATGCAGAAAGATTAATTGTTGTAGCCTATGTTGATGACCAACCAGCAGGATATGTTGTAGGATATGATAAATTTAAAGATGGATCATTTTATTGTTGGATGGCTGGCGTAAATCCAAGCTTTAGAAAGTTAGGATTGTTAAAAGAAATGATGGATTATGAAGATAAGTGGGCGAAAGAAAAAGGTTACAATAAAATAAAAGCTAAGACTCGAAATAATCGAAGAGAGATGCTTGCTTATTTAGTTAAATATGGCTTCTTCTTTACCGAAGTTATTCAAAAGCCTAATATTAATGATAATAGAGTTCTTCTTGAAAAAGAGTTATAGGTGTGTAATTTCTGTGTCATGTTGTTACTTTTTTCAAAAAATATTATATGAAATTAATATTTACGTATCATCGAAATATTTATTATTTTCAATGAATCACTTAAAGAAATATTTAGGACAAGAGGTTACGGTAAAAATGGATAGGCCCATGGGAAGTAAACATCCTAAATGGAACTTCATTTACCCTGTAAACTATGGATTTATTCCAAGCACAAAAGCTCCAGATGAAGAAGAGCTTGATGCATATGTTTTAGGTGTTTTCGAGCCCAAGAATGAATTTACGGGAACATGTATTGCAATAATACACAGGATTGATGATAATGATGATAAGTTAGTGATTGCTCCAAAGGGTAAAAATTACTCTGATGAACAAATAAGGGCTTTGACAGAGTTTCAAGAGTCTTTTTTTGAGTCTGAGATTATAAGAGGCTAATAGGTGTAAAGATTAGGTGTTCAACTTATATTCTAAAACAAAGATGTAGTTGAATTTATCGAAAATTTCTTAAAACAACCCTCTAGCAAAAACCTAAGCCGCCAACTTTTCATTCCTTTCTTTGTCTTTTCTCTCTGTTAAAAAATTTGTTGCTGTTTCAATTAAAGCATCATAAATATCACTCTTGTCCTTTTTCTTGTTAGGATTTAAATTTTCTTTATTAACTAACCTCTGAGCTTCTTCTCTGAGAAGTTTCGTGCATTCTACTTTAGCATCAATACTAACCTTTGCATTATCAAGAGGTCTTTTGAGTCCATAATAATTTAAGAATTTTATCTCCTCTTCTCTTAAAACGTTTTCTATGCTTTCTTCTTTTTCGTCTTCTTGTTCTTCAAAAAATGACTCGTTTTCATTCATAATAAAGTTGTATTATTATAACAATAATTGAATTATATCAATAATTAAAAAACAAAACAATTATTTCATGTTTTTAATTGATAATTTTTTTATAGTATAAGAAAGTATGAGTATAGATTTAAATAACTTTACACAAAAAAGTGTCCAAGCAATAGAAGAAGCGGTTAATCTTGCAAAAGAGAGAGGTAATCCGCAATTGAGCTCTGCCCATCTTGCATTTACCCTCTGCGCAGCCGAAGATACGGTCGTAAAGCCTCTCTTTGAGAGTCAAGACGCAGACAGAGAAAATATTGTACAAGAACTAAAGAGAGAAATAGAAAAACTTCCTGTTATTACGGGAGAAAAGAGAGACCCAGATGCATCTCCGGAATTGGTAAAAGTGCTAGAGGTATCGAAAAGCGAGGCAGAAGAGCTTGGAGATAAATATATCAGCACAGAGCATATTTTACTTAGCTTACTGAAAACAAAGACAGATGTTTCTTCTGTTTTTGAAGATAATGGTATAAAATATGAATTAGTAAAAAATAGTTTAAATAATGTAAGAGGAAATATGAAAGTAACAGATCAAAACCCGGAAAGCAAATATAATGCATTAGAGCAGTACGGCGAAGACTTTACCAAAAAAGCCTTGAACGGAGAACTTGATCCAGTCATTGGAAGAGATGAAGAGATAAGAAGAGTGATGCAGGTTCTCTCGAGAAGAACAAAGAATAACCCTGTTTTAATAGGGGATCCCGGAGTTGGTAAGACAGCTATTGTGGAAGGCTTGGCACAGAGGATCACAGCAGGGGATGTTCCCGAGTCACTGAAAAATAAGAAGCTTATTGGCTTACAGATGGGATCGCTTATTGCAGGAGCAAAATACAGAGGTGAGTTTGAAGAGAGAATGAAATCGGTTTTAAAAGAGATAGAAGAGGCGAAAAAGGTACTTTATGAGGAAAAGGGAGTAACAATGGAGATTAGTGACAAAGTGAAAGACATGATCTTAAAGGAGGGTTTTGGCCCTGCATTTGGTGCTCGTCCTATGAAAAGGGTGGTTCAGAGCAAGATACTTGATGAGGTGGCGATGAAAGTCATAAGGCAAGAGATAGAAGAAGGGGAGAAAGTGCGGATCGATATTGATAATAAGGGAGGTGTTACCGTTTCAAAGTGACCTTTTTTGATACTTAATTAAGAAGAAGATTATAAGTGTCACGGCAATGACAAGGATCACTGCCCAGCTGCCGTACTGAATGTATCTGTTTATCTCTCTGATAGCATATCCGAAAAAATATCCTATAAAAACAAGAAAGCTGCTCCACACCATTCCTCCCAGAACGGAATAAAAAAGGAACTTTCTAAACCTCATTCTCGTTGTTCCTGCCAGCACGTATGTTATTATGCCAAGGCCGCTTGTTATTTTAACTAAAAAAACGAGAAGAGCCTCGTTTTTTTGGAATCTTTTTTTTAAACGATTTGAAAGTGATCTTTTTATGCGGAACAGTTTTTCTGCTCTTGCAAGAAGACGACTTCCTCCAAAATAACCGGAGAGATAAAAAACAGTATCGGCAATAACGTCCGCCAAGATACTCATAATCAAAACAATAAACACGTTAAAAGTTCCCAAGGATGCCAGAAAAGCGCCTGTCAGTGTGCTAAAAGGGCCCTCTATCATCATTAAGATAAAGAGTAGAGGATAACCCCAAAGGGATATTGTTTCTATAAAAATCTCGTACTCCATCGCTGCCAATCTAGCATTTTTTTAAAGTAGTATAAAGTTTGTTTGTTTGTGTTGTTTATGTTAGTATAAAAAAAGTTTAAATGTTATAAAAAAATGAACTACAAAAACAAAGGATCTTCAAACGTAACTGTTACCATAATAGCGGTAGTTGTTTTGTTGGTGATTTTGGCTATTGGAGTTATCTTCTTTAGGTCGCCACAAGAAGAGGTAATACCAGAAGAAGAGAGAGAGGAAGAGGTGATACCAGAAGAAGATGAGGAAGAAAAGGAGGATACTTCTTTTGAGGAAGAGATGAAGGAGATAGTGGAGAGCTTTATAGGAAAACCTCACAAAAGCGGTCCGCTTGACGAGGACACTCTTTATACAGAAGAGGGTTTTGATTCTACTACACTTGTTCTTTCTTCTGTAGCAAAGTTTTATGCGGAAGATGAGCCCGAAGAAGAGATGAAAAAGATAAACTATTATCCGCAAGGAGAAGTTTCTTATGAGAACAGGTTACACTTTTCGACTTACCGCAATAAAGTTTCTGATTATTTCTCTGATATAACGGAAAGAGTAGGGGGTGATTATGCGGAAAGTAAGACAGTTGTATTGAACAAGGAAGGTGATGATGGTCGTCTTATCGATATTGACTGGGAGGAGGAAATAGAGATTTATTATATTCCCGTGGAGTATGTATTGGAGGCTTTGCCCGAACTCCCTCTTGTTTGTGGTGTCATGTTTATTATGGATGGGGATGAAGAGATAGGTCTTGATGTGCGCACAGAGGGGGTTGTTGTTGATGGAGTTGATATAATCTATGCCTCAAGTAGCAAAGAAGAGGTTACAAAAAGCGACTTCATTGAGTACTTAGATGAGTCGGAGTTTGACGGAGTTGTTTTTTATGAATTTGTTGACTTAGAAGATGGAAGATAAAGCCAAGAAAAGTACGATTTTATTTACTATTATTGCTGCACTGGGATTATTGCATTCCGGATATGAGCTTATTGAAAAGGGCTCTTTAGTTTTGATCGTTGGTACGGTTTATTATCTTGCCCTTGTTATCCTTTGTGCTTTAAATCTGCAGCTAAAGAGAACTCTATTTTTAAGAGTGGCAACCCTTCTTACTTTGCCGGGACTTGTTTTCTTTCTTTTTGGGGGAGCGCCCTTTTATGCTGTTGTTTCTGTGGCGCTTTTCTTGATCGGTTTTTATTCTCTTATAAACATTCCTCGTGGTGGCGTTGTCTGTTATCCTAATCCTGTGCTACGCAGAAAGGCAAGAAAGGTTTCCGCGTTTGAGATGCACGACTTGATGGAGAAGATGATGGAAACATTGAAAAAAGAAGATGGAGCAGGAATTGCCGCTCCACAAGTAGGAGTTTCTCAAAGAGTGATAATGATAAACACAGGAGAAGGGATAAGCACCTTTATAAATCCTGTTGTTACCCCTGTGGGATCCGATAGAGTTGTTTCCAATGAAGGGTGCTTGAGTCTTAGGGGTGTGTGGGCCGATGTTGAGCGTCACTACAAGGTGATGGTGGAGGCGTATAACAAAGAAGGAGAAAAGATCTTTACAGAAGCGGAAGGCATGATAGCTATCATAATACAACATGAAGCAGATCACCTTGATGGAGTATTATTTATAGATCACCTTCCTCTAAAAAAGAAGATAAAGGAGATTTTAAAGTACTATTTTAGGGAGTACATATGGCAAAAAGACTAACTATCTTGGCAACTATTGCCTTGTTTGCCTTATTTTTTTTTGAGTTGCACATCGCAGAGTATACGTCAGAAGAGAAGCTGGTAAACATAGAGCCCGGCAAAGGAGTGTTTGAGATGTCTAACAAACTAAGAGATAACGGTGTTATTGGCAGCGTTATTGTTTTTAACACTTACGTCTTTCTGTCCGGAAAAAGAGGGGATCTTAAAGCGGGCAGTTATCTTTTTGATAGTAGTGCGACCACTCACGATGTGGTAGAAAAGATATACAGGGGAGATGTTTATGCGAGAACCATTACCATCATTGAAGGGTGGAACCTAAATGATATAGCGACATATCTAAAGGAAGAGGGTTTCGGGAAAAAAGAGGAGTTTTACAGCATTACGGGAAGACCGCCTTACTACAAAGAAGGGGAGCTCTTTGAAGGATATCCTGCGAGTGTGGAGGTAAGAGGAAGGGATGATGTTACTATGGAAGGTTTCTTGTTTCCCGATACGTATCACATTCCTTTTAATGCTGATATGGGAGATGTTGTTTCTATTATATTAAAAGAGTCGAGAGAGAGAATGAAAGATCTTTCATTTGAAACGGTGACTATTGCTTCGCTTATTGAAAAAGAGGTTCGTTTGATGGAGGATAAAAAGCTGGTTTCGGGGATAATAAGAGAGCGTATGAGAATAGGTATGCCGTTACAGATCGATGCTACTATAACCTATCTTACCGGTAAGCGTACAACAAGAGTTACTACGGAAGAGACACGTATAGACTCTCCTTACAACACATATCTTTATGCCGGTCTTCCCAAAGGGCCGATATCAAGTCCCGGAGAGTCCAGCATAGAGGCTGCGAAAAAACCAAAAGAGAGTGAATATCTTTACTATCTTTCTAAGCCAACAGGAGAAACAGTGTTTAGCAGAAACTTGGAAGAACACAATATAGCTAAAAATGAGTATTTAAGATGATCGCTATAATAGTTGCACCAAAAGATTTTCGTGACGAGGAGTATTTTATTTCCCTTGATGTTCTTTCTAGAGAGGAGGATGTGGTTACGTTTAGTACCAAAAAAGGCCCCATAATAGGAGCGGAAGGGGGAGAAGGAGATGCACAAAAAGAGATAAAGGATATGTCGGTAAGTGAGTTCTCTGCCATTGTTTTTGTAGGTGGGCCGGGGTGTTTAAAGTTTCTTGACAACGAAGAAAGTTACCGTGTTTTAAGAGAGGCTAATTGTGTACTGGGGGCTATATGTATATCTCCCGTTATACTGGCAAATGCGGGAGTTCTAAAGGGGGTAAGGGCAACTGTTTGGTCTTCTGATATGGAGAGATCACCCATAAGGACCTTGAAAGAGAAGGGTGCGATACATGAGAACTCTTCTGTTGTTATAGATAAAAGGATTGTTACCGCAAACGGACCTGGTGCAACAAAAGATTTTGCAGAAGCGGTGCTTGATTTGACAAAAAAACAAAAAGAGATATAATTGGTTTATAAAAAATTCCGCAGACAACGGGTAGCGTGTAAATCCCGTCGAGGAAGAAAATAAGAAGTTTTTCTGTCTGCGTTTTGCAGATTTTTATTATGGCAGTAACAAAAGAAAAAAAGAAAGAGATCGTTAATTCGCTTCGCGAAGATCTTTCCAATCAGAAGGCGGTTGTTGTTGTAGGATTCAAGGGTTTGACAGGAGAAGATGCGTCCTCCATGAGAAGAGAGATCCGTCAGGCGGGAGCGAAGATATTTATTACCAGAAAAACACTGGCAAAAATAGCTTTTGATGAGAAAGGGATTGATTTGGACCCTCTCTCCTTTGAAGGAGAAGTAGGATTTGTTTTCGGCTTTAATGACAGTATAGAGACAGTAAAAACCGTCTATCAGTTCATTAAAGAAGAAAAAATATCCGCTTTAGGCGGGGTAATGGAAGGAAAGGTTTTGTCTGCGGACGAGGTATTGGAAATAGCGAAGCTTCCTTCTCGTGAAGAGCTTCTTTCCAAGCTTCTTGGAACAATGTCTGCGCCCATGGGAGGATTTTTGCAAGTTCTCCAGGGCAACATAAAAGGTCTTTTGTATATTTTGGCAAATGCCAAACAAGATAAGTAATAAAAAAAATGGCTGAAGAAAAAAAGAAAAAGGAAGAAAAAACAGAAGAAGTTTCCGGCAATCTCGAGGATCTCATAAAGAGCATTGAGAACTTGTCGGTGCTAGAGCTTTCCGAGCTTGTTAAGGCTCTCGAAGAGAGACTCGGTGTTTCCGCTGCAGCTCCTGTAGCAGCTGCCGCGCCTGCAGCAGCCGATGGTGGTCAAGAAGGTGGAGGAGAAGAGGAAGAGAAGAGCAAGTACACCATGGAACTTAAGTCTGTGGGAGACAAGAAGATAGAGGTGATCAAAATAGTAAGAGATATTACCGGTCAAGGATTAAAAGAGGCTAAGGATCTTGTTGATTCTGCTGTCTCTGAGCCGCAGGTAATAAAAGAAGATGTCCCTGCCGAGGAAGCTAAAGAAGCAGAAGGAAGATTTAGTGAAATCGGAGCACAAGTAGAACTTAAATAGAAATCTTTTAAAGTTCGATTAGATATACCTTCTTGTCATCAAGGAGGTATATTTCTTTTTTATCAGAGGATATATAGATATCTTTTAGATTATTGAAATTTTCACTGTGTATCTGTTTTTCGAGCTCTCCTTCTTTGTTTACGACAATAACTCTTTGTGGCTCTAACAAGAAAAGAGGAGCATCTATTTCCGTGTGTATCTTTGTTACAGAGGATAGGGCGGGATATATGGAAAAGTTTATCTCTTCCTCGTAACTTCCGGTGTAATAACGGTGTATCTTCTTTTCTTCATCAAGCACGAAGATCGATCTATCTATTGCTATATCAACACCTTTTCCATGGTTTTTCTCGCCTTCTTTTATCCACAAAGAAGGCCGTCTTTCTCCGTAAAATATTATCTCGTTTTTTGTTTCTTCAAGCAGATAGGCTCTGTTATTAAAAGAGGAGAGCGCTATAAAGTGGGCATCCTCATAAGGGAGATTTGTTTTTGATGATCTCACCTCTCCGTTTACTACCCTTATTATGTCTCCTTCTTGAGAGAAAAGCATTACCCCTTCGTTTGAAAGAGTGGACAGAATGATCTCTTCTTGAAGCTCTTTTATCTCGTATTCTCCGTTTTTATCCATTACCGCCATCTTGTTTTCGTGTAAAAGATAAAAACCATCCTCTGAAGCAACCATGCTGTCCGGGGAAAACTCCTCCACTTCTCCTATTAGAATTGGGTCTTCAACATTCTCTCTTTTGGAGAGTTCATAAAGATAGTTCTTCAAGTTTTTCTTTTCGTCCCTTGCAAGCTGTGTGTCTATCTCTGAGAGATTCTTCATCGCTTCTTCAAAAACCGGAAGAATGTTATCAAGCTCTCCTCCTTTTACGGCCTCTGTTTTTTGCACTATCTTTTCTATTGCAGTTATCTTTCTTTCTTCAATTACTCTCTTGCTTATTGTAAAGACAGATATGCCTGCCAATACAACTATAAGAGCAAGAAGGGCAGGAAGAAGAACCTTTTTTGTAGGCAGAGAAGGTCTTTTTATTGCCTGCATTCTTACTATTAAGGGTGCAAAAGCTTCTTTTAGTGATATTTTTTCCTCTGCTGGCGATATTGTGCTTGATTCGTCTTTTATGCTTGTTGTGTAATCGATAACGAGTGCTGCACCGCTTATATTTGGAAATCTTTTTTTATGAAGATTAGATATGTTTTCCATGAACTCCTCATCGAGAGAAGATTCTGCCATTTTTTCCAGAATCTTTCCTTTTGTAAACGGTCTGTGCATCTCTTCTGTGATAACCACCACTTTGTCTTTCTTCTTCATCTTGCCGTATACTATGTTCTGAAAAACAGGCGATCCACTTTCTTCCACTTCTTTTCCTATGTCTGCAACACTTCCGTTGCTAAGAAGGAAAACTTTTCCTTTACCAACTTTTCCCATGTAGATAAGAAAGTTTTTGGAAGAGAGAAATGTTATGCTTACTCTTCCTATGTACTCCTTCTTTTCTATTATTTCATTTACTTCTTTGAGCGCTCTTTTTAGCGCCTTGTCCGGGGAAAGAGAGGGGTCTTCATAGTATTTTTCTTTTGCTGCGTGGAATATATTGGAAAGAAGGGGAGAGTCCGTCTTGCGTGCATTTGAAATCTCTCCCACCATGTAAAGCCTTCCAACTCGTCGCTGGTAGGCATCTTTAGGGTCATGATAAAAGCTCTCACAAAGCTTTTTTTCTTTCTCTGGATTGAAGTATAGCTCGAATATCTTCATATCTTTAATTATAAGATTTTTTTATAAAAATACAATTTTTGATTTATTTTTTTATGCTTGCTATAATTACAAAAGGACGATTAGCTCAGCTGGCTAGAGCGCTGCACTCACATTGCAGAGGTCGTAGGTTCAAGTCCTGCATCGTCCACTACTCTTGACAAAATAACAAAATCGTGTAATATTTAGGGTGAAAAGGTCGGATTAAAAACCAATCTTTTAAAACTATGTCACTAATTCCATGGAAGCCATTTCAAGATGCCGACAAGTTCTTTGATGGTGATGAGGACTTCTTCTTTCCTGTTTTTCCAAAGAAGAAAACGGAGCCTGATATGGATATATACGAGACCGAGAAAGAGGTTGTGGCAGATGTAAACATCCCTAATGTTGACCCTGAAACGATAGAAGTCTCTGTTCAGGATAACGTACTTCATGTTTCTGGAGGGAAAGAAGAAAAAAAGGAAGAGAAAGACAAGGGTTACTGGAAGCGTGAGATTAGAAGCGGATCGTTTAGTCGTGCGGTAAGGGTTCCTTCTCCAGTTGAAGGCGATAAAGCAGAAGCGGTTTATGAGAACGGCATCTTAAAGGTAACCATACCCAAGAAAAAAGAGTTGGAAGAAGGAGAAGGGAAAGTGAAGGTGAAGATTAAGTAATTGGCCCTTCTAAAGGAAGGGTCTTCCTCACTTTTCTTTTTCTTTTTTGCAGATTATGAAAAAAAGAGTACGAATGAACATACATGGTCGGGTTCAAGGGGTCTTCTTTCGTGATAGCACAAAAAGAAGAGCCAAGAAGGAAGGGGTTTTTGGTTATGTAAGGAACTTGGATAACGGAAGCGTGGAAGTTGTTGCAGAAGGGGAGGAGGAGAATCTAGAAGAACTTATGGAGTGGTGTAAAAAAGGACCATTTCTCGCAAAAGTCTCAAAAGTAGAGGCCGAGTGGGAAGATTATAAAGGTGAGTTTAATAGTTTCAAAATAGAGTATGCATAAATTAGATATAATCGCTGCTTTTTTTGCTTTTTTTATTGCCCTAATGGTTGTAGTAGGCAAGTTTTCTCTTTGACGGAAAATTGAAATAAACAAAAAACCCTCACGCTTTGCGAGGGTTTTTTATTTTAAAGAAGAGTGATTACCATTCTTCACCTTCTTCCTCGTCGATGTCTACATCAAGATCCTCGTCGAGATCGAGATCCTCATCATCGAGGTCCTCATCATCGAGGTCCTCATCATCGAGGTCCTCTTCTTCGTCTTCCTCTTCTTCATCTTTCATAGAGACGATCTCGTCGTCTCCTTCTTCGTCTTCCTCTTCTTCATCTTTTATTCCGACGATATCTTCTTCTTCGTTCTCCTCTTCTTCGCCCTCATCAAGTGCACCAAGGACGTCTCTTCTGAGGAGCTCTTCGTGGTCTAAAATGAACATATTTTTTTCTCCTACTTTGTTTCGCAAAGAAGGAGAGGTTAATTCACTTAACACCCTTACAAAGGTGTGTCGACCTTTTGCATAGCACCCATTATAATCAGATACAGATTATTGTCAATGGTATCTCTTTGTATTATAATCAAATAATGTTGCAAATTGCAGAAAAAAGAAACCTGTTCCTTTCTTGGATAAAGTGGCGTTATCTGATACAGCTAAAGGAGATACTTGTAAAGTGGAGGAACGTGGTATTTTTTATCTTTAATTATTTTTCCCTTTTTCTTCTTTTGCGAACCTATCTCTCTCCTTGGAGAAGGTATAGGTGGTCCTATGGAAGAGGGTTTGACTTGGGAAGATATGCAGAAGCGGCGCTTGCTAATACTTTTTCACGCTTAATAGGAGCATTTGTACGTACGTTTGTTATTGTTGCTTGTATTTTTTGTGCCATCTTTGTTTTTATTTGCGGTTTATTCATTGTTCTGTTTTGGATCTTGATTCCTTTTTTGATAATAGCCCTTCTATGTTTAACTTTAAGCTAAAGAAGGCGGCCATTTACCGCGCTGTACTATTAAGGAAGATTCCTCCTTTTCTTCTTTCTGGCTTTTTTAGAGATATTTTCCTTCTTGTTTCCTTTGCTTCTCTTTCTCTTTTTATTTTTAGAGACAGGGTTGGTTTGGAGTATGAGTATTTTCTGGAAACGAGCATTGTGCTCTTTGCCATATCCTTGATATTTTTTGAAGCAGGTGCTTTTTTTGCAAAATATCTCTCTGTTCCTCCTCTTTTTATGACACTACAAGAAGCATTGAAGAAAGAGGATGTAAATATTGCTGAGTTTCTTGACTTTCCTGCGGCTTGTGCTGTCAGCAAGGCATATTCCATGGGAGGAGTGGACTCTTACCTTGTTCTTTATTTTATAATAAAAGATAGTGACCTCGATTTTGTATTAACACGTGCCCTTATAGACAAGAGAGAAGTTTTGCGTGATCTTTCTGAGACCTTCAAGAAAAGAGGAAAAATAAGCGACAGATCATTCTCTCCCTGCTTTAAGAAAACAATGGAGGGAGCGCTGCGGATTGCTGCAAAAAGAGGCAAGGAGAGAATAACGAAAGGAGATATACTTGCTTCTCTTTGTGAGAACAACAACTATATGCGGGAGGTTTTGTATCGCGTGAATATGAAAACAACCGATATCATCGATACTGTTTCTTGGCAAGAAGAGATCTTAAAAGAAGAAGAGTCTTTTTCACGTAAGAGTCTCGCAAAAAAGGGTAGTCTAGCAAGAGAGTGGACGTGTGGATATACAGTTCTTTTGGATAACTTTTCTGTGGACCTAACAGAGAGCCTGAGAGATGCCGGTTTTCCAAAAACGGTAGGCCACAAGAAGGAGGTAGAGTCGGTGGAAAGAGTTCTTTCACGGAAAGAGACAAATAGTGTTGTGCTGACCGGAGAGCCGGGCACGGGAAGGAAAAGCATAATATATGAGCTTGCAAGAAAAAGCTTTTTTGGAGAGTGTTTGCCGGAGGTAAACTATATGCGCATCGTTAAACTGGATATTACCTCTGTCATTGCAAGCTCGGAGGGAGTCGAGGAGACAGAGATGGTTATCAACAACATATTTAGCGAAGCGACAAATGCAGGAAATGTTATTCTTGTAATAGAAGAGATGCACAACTTTGTTGCTGGCGAGAAAAAGCCGGGGGCGGTAAATATATCGGCACTACTCGAGCCTTATCTTCATCATCCTTCTTTTCGACTCATAGGCGTAACCAGTTTTCTTGGGTTCCGTAAACAAGTGGAAGACAATCCTTCTCTTCTTTCTCTTATGGAGAAAGTCGAAGTGAGTGAAATATCAAAGAAGGAAACTCTTAGACTATTGGAGATGATGATTCCTTATCTCGAGAGGAAGTATAAGAAGTTTATATCTTTTGGAGCATTAAAAAAGATAATAAACCTATCGGATCGTTATATGCCAAATGATCCCTTTCCGGAAAAAGCGATGGACATACTGGAAGAAGCAGCGGTTCACGTAAGTCAAAAAAAAGAGTCCTTTCTTCTTCCACATCATGTGGCGGATATAATATCCGAAAAAACAGAGATTCCTGTGGGGGAGATAGACAAAGAAGAAAAAGAAACCCTTCTCCACCTGGAAGAGTTGATGCATGAGAGGATAGTTAATCAGGACATGGCTGTAAAGGAAGTTTCTTCGTCTTTACGTAGATCGAGAACGGGAGTCACAACCAGAAAGGGACTCATGGGGAGCTTCCTTTTTCTTGGTCCCACGGGAGTAGGGAAGACGGAAACGGCAAAGGCGATAGCGGACATATACTTTAAATCGCAGAAAAGAATGATACGCATAGATATGTCCGAGTTTCAAGAGATATCAGACGTCTCAAGATTAATAGGATCTGAAAGACAAGAGGGAGTTTTATCTTCCAAAGTAAGAGAGAATCCCTTTTCTCTCATTTTACTAGACGAGATAGAGAAATCTCATCCCGATATATTGAATATATTTTTGCAGATACTGGATGAGGGGCATCTTACAGACGGAGCTGGAAGGAAGGTGGATTTCAAGAGTACTATGATAATAGCTACCAGCAACGCGGGATACCAGATCATTATTGATTCTATGGAGAAAGGAGAGGACTGGGGAGAGTTAAAGAAAAAGATTCTCGGGCGTTTGTTTCAGGAGTCCGTGTTTCGTCCGGAGTTTGTTAATCGTTTCGATGGAGTAGTATTGTTTGAGCCGCTCAGCAAAGAGCATCTTGTTTCTATATCCGGCATGCAACTTGAAAGGGTTGCGGAAGACTTGAAAGAAAAAGACATAGAATTTATAATATCGGAAGATTTAAAAAGGTCGATAGTTGAAATGAGTTACGACCCCTTATTTGGAGCAAGAGAGATGCAGCGTATAGTGCAAGACAAAGTTGGAAACACTATCTCTTCTGCCATATTAAGAGAGGAGATAAAGAGAGGGGATCGTTTCACGATAAATATGGATGATTTTTCCATTATTAAACATTAATTAAGTTAATTTATGACAAAAGGACATTTAGTTGCTGTTATTGTTCTCGTTGTTGTTCTTGTGGGAGGGGGTGTGTTCTATACAATGCAAGAAAGAACACCCTCTGATCCTGAAGAAGCGATAGAGAGAATGGTGAGCAACATGAACGACGTTCATTCCTTTGCCGCAGAAATGAACATGGACATGGAGTTAAGAGATGAGCGTGAGGAGTTCGATATTTCTCTTTTCATGGACATGAAAACTTCCACCAAAAGAGACAAAGAATCCTTTGAGGGTGACATAGATATCGATGCTTTCGTTGAAGGAGAGCAGTTCGATATGGGGTTGGCAGCGAAGGTGGTTGACGAAAAAGCTTACTTCAAAGTGACATCTCTCCCTCAGATTGTGGTTGATGATATTGGTCCTATGGCAAGAGGATTTGAGAATATCTGGATAGGAATTGATATATCAGAAATGGAGGAAGAGATGGACGATGTTGATATTGACGAGGAGAAACTTCGTGAGGCGGTGATGTCTGTGTTTGATGACAAAGACCTCTACACTGCCACTGAGGTTGACGAGAGCTCTGACTGGGTAGAGTACAGTGTTTCCTTTGATGAGGATGTTCTCATCGAAACGTTAAAGGATTTAGTGTCTGTTTTGGCGGAAATCCCTGAAACGGGAATAAGAAGCGGTGACATTGACTTCGATGAGTTGCGCGTTGTTTTTGACATGATGGAGGAGGACTTAGAGGTTAACCTAAAGATAGGAAAGAGAGACGGTTATCTTTATGGCGTTTCTTTTGAGAACTCCCTTCACGAACCCGGAGGAGATGGAGTGATGCATTTTTCCTTCGACATCTCTATGTCTGACTTCAATGAAGACTTTGAGATAGAGGCTCCGGAGGAATATCAAGATCTCATGGAGATGTTTGGACCTATGATGATGCCTCAAGACCCAATGACTCCTGGGGAAGTAGACGAGGATATGATGGAACAGATGTTCTAAAGCATTAAAGCGAGAACCTCCTTTTTTGAAAAAAGGAGGT
>PWEN01000067.1 GCA_003553505.1 Candidatus Nealsoniibacteriota bacterium
CGCAAGCTTCATGAGCGCGTCAACGCGTTAGAACGCCACGTCGCGGAACAGAACGCGCGATTGGACGCACAACGCAGTGACGTGCGCCGGTTGCGCGAGTACA
Source organism: Candidatus Nealsoniibacteriota bacterium (assembly GCA_003553505.1). Taxonomy (GTDB): domain Bacteria; phylum Patescibacteriota; class Minisyncoccia; order Minisyncoccales; family PWPS01; genus T1SED10-78. Next base: position 104 of record PWEN01000067.1, read on the forward strand.
TGCAAGAATCTCACGATGAGTTCATTCGAGAGGTGCGCGCTTCGCGAGAAGACGTCAAAGCGCTTACCGAGCAGACGAATGAGCTTCAGACGTTACGCCGGGCGCTTCGATGGTCTATCGCTACGCTTATCGCCGCTGCTGCAACGCTCTCGGGGGTATGGCGGACATGGTTCAAGACTGGCGGCAGTTGAGGCGGTCGGTACTGGCTAGCTTGCTGGCCGTGGTTGCGGCCGAGGCCGCCGGTGACAGGCTCCCGGACGAATGGCGCAAGCATCAACACACTGTCGCCGGCGCTGCCGAAGAGCACTACCGCGGTGACCGGGCCGCGTTCCTTGCGGCGATCATCCACGTCGAGAGCCGATGGCAACGCCACGCTGTGTCGCCGGCCGGGGCCGAAGGTATGGCGCAGATCATGCCGGAAACGCGCGAGCATATCGAAGAGATCGAGCCCGCGATCGCGCCGATCGACCCGTTTCACCCGGTCCAAGCCGCCGACGCCGCGGCTGTCTACCTTGACTGGCTAGAGGGATTGTTGCGCCCGCACGCACCGACCGACGAAGACCTGCGGGCTCTAGTCGCGAGCGCGTACAATGGTGGGATCGGCAACCTGTCGCGCGAGGCCGACGCCGCCGGTTCGTGGCGTTGGGACGATATCGCCACCGTCACCCGCCGGGACTACGCCGCTTGGGAAGAGAACCGCGCGTACGTCATCCGTGTACTCGACCTTGAGAAGCGGTACCGGGAGTCATGGTGAACGCTGCCCGATACGTCAAAACCGGCATCGCTGTCGCGCTGATCGGCGGGCTTGCGGCGGCCGCTTGGCAGTGGCGTGCCGAGCTACAGGAAGCCGCCCGGCTGGCCGTCGAACTGGATCAGGCCCGGGAAACGATCGAAGCCCAACGCCGGGAGGCCGAGCAGGCCGATGCCGAGCGCGAGCGAGAGAGCCGGGAAGTGGCCGAGCAAATGAGGCGCGAGAATGAGATACGTCAACGCTTCACTGATCGCCCTGACAGCGGCCGCGTTGACTGGCTGCGGGACGTCGCCAGAGACGCGCACGATCGTGACGACGAAGACTGAGTACCGGTACCCGCCACCGGCGTTTCTCGAGCCATGCCGGGTGCCGGCGTCTGCCCGGGAGATCGAGAGCGAAGAGGATATCGTTGAGCGCGCGTACCCCGACACCCTCGAGGCGCTGTTAATTTGCCGGTCACGCCTCGATTCCGTGCGCGCGTGGAAGGATGCCCGGAAAGAGTGAGCCCGGGGGATCCCCGGGCCCGCGATCACCGATCGTATTGACGGTCGACGTTCTGCTCGAGCCAGCCGATAAGCTGGATGATGCCGCAAAACAGCGCGTAACCGATCAGCGCAGCGTTGATGAGAATCCCGATAGTCTGCATGGCTTTACCCTCCCGCCTGCGGTTCAGGGAACATTGAGTTGTACCGCCGCCGCGAAGCTTTGTCCGGCTGGCCGTCCACCTTGACGTTGTGCAGAACGTAGAAGCTGAAGGCCGGGCAAGCAAGTTGTTCGTCGCGGCACCGGTTGAAGCCCGGGCAGCGGCGGCACGGATCTTCGACGTTTTCGGTATCGGCCATGTCTGAGCCCTCCGTTTCGATGAGTTCAGTTATATTCTAGTAACGCTGATCGCGCGTGTCAACACCTCATCGCCGCAACCGTCGGCGATTCGTTCGCACCCCCGAGCAACCATCGCGGCATGGTAGCCGAGAAGCGCCGCGTCGGCGAGGTCATGGTCAGCGGAGCGCGCGAAGTTTGCTTGCATGTCCGGGAACAGCGCGGCGGCGAGAAGCCGGGACCGGGTCTTTGTCCAGCCTTCATCGTCGCCGGGGTCCGGCTGCCAATCCTGCGGGCGGGGGATCAGCACGCGATCGCTGAACAGAGCGGCGACGGTTCGGCACACCCCGAGGCTGTCGCCGACGCTGAACGTAGTCGCGGGCAACTGCCGCTTGCCGATTTTGGGGATTTGCCGTTCGATGCTCACCGTCTCCGCCCGCCGGCCATCGAGATCCGTGCGTAACGCTGACATGAGCGCCGTCGGTTCAATGTGATACTTTGTGCGGCCGCCCCAGCCGTGTTCAGTGACGGGCAATCGTCGCACTGACACGCACGCGAGCCGGTCGACGTCGACGACGGCGAACGCGCCGGTGGTGCCCGGATCGATTCCGACTGATAGCCTAGTCATCTTCGCCCTCCGGTGCCGCATCGATCATGCCGATCGGGTAGGTGAATCGCGCCCGCTCGCCGTGGTCGGTGTGATAGATAAATAGCTTCGCGTCCCGCGGGGAGTTGTACCCGAGGCGCGCTTCATGGGAGCTACGCGCGCACAGTGCCCGATGCTGAACCGCCTTCATGTAGCCGTGGTCGAGTTCATAGTCATGGTGCCGGTGCCCAAGGTGTGCATATACGTGAGACGCTTGGCCGATCTGCGGGGCGAACTCGTTCACGGCCGCGGTAGCGATTTGCTTGGGCGCCGATTTGTGCCCATGGTGGTAGATCAGCAGCGTGCGGCCGTGCTGGTAGTGCTGGTAGACCCCGGGCGTGGTGTCGACGGTGACGCGCGGGTTGTCTTCGTAGAACGCGTTGAACATCGAACGCAGTGCCTTGACCGTGGCTTCATCGTGGTTCCCTTCGCACCAAACAACATGCACCCGTGCGTGTTTCCTCAACAAACGGTCTATCGCCCAACGGACCAACCGGCCGGCGGCGAAGATCAGCCGATCGAAGCGGGTGTCGGCGTCGAGAACGTGGCCGTGCCGGTTAGTGACCGGCTCGAGCCCGTCCCAATGCAGCATGTCGCCAAGCATCGCCAACACCGCCGTTTCAGCCGCGGGCGCTTCGCTGGCGGCGGTTTCGATGAAGTTCCGCATCGCCTGTTCCGCGCGCCGCGTGTTGTAGTCTTCGCCGGTCTCCGGCGCCCATGACAGCAGACCTAGATGAAGATCGGTGATGGTGTATTGCGCGAGCAAGTCGGCGACCGTCTCCGTCGGCGCTGGCGGCTCCGGGTCGCGTGGCAACCCCGAAGCGAGCGCGTCGGCGACGGTTTGCAGCCCTTGGGCAAGCTGTTGGTGTTCCGGCTTCGTTCCAACCCACTCGAGAACCGGGCGCGGATCATCCTCGCCGTCAAGGCGGTACAGCGTGGTCCGCTTCGCAATCTTAAACCCAGCGTCGGCATCCCCGTTAGCCGCCGCCCGGCCGACCGGGTGCGGTTCTCCCGTCTCCGGGTCTACCCCGGCACGCGCTGCCGCGCGCCGGATTGTGCGTCTGAGATTCTGCGGGTAGCAGCCGATCGCCTTGGCCGCTTGGGGGAGCGTGTACCCGCTGTCGAAGTAGGGTTTGGCCCCTGCGAGCCGGTCTGCTGCCGCTCGCCGGGACGCGTTTCGGATCATCGCGTCGGTGATAACCATTCGTTGCCCGTTTCGTTTAATGGTGCCAAGCTTCGCCGACCCCGGTGTCGACCTCAACGGGAATCCCGTACGGCTCGAGGTCTTTCTGTGCAGACTCTAGCATATACGCCTTGAGGTCCGCGGCGAACTCTTCAGCGCAAGACTCCGGGGCGACCCCGATGAACTCGTCGTGTACCTGACTGACCAGCGCGCCGTGTTCGGATTCGAAGCGCTGAAGAACCCGGGCCGACATGTCGGCGCCGGTGCCTTGATCCTGATAGTTCATCGCTTCGTTGGCCGACAGCGCGACCATCGCCCGCCCGGAAAGCGATCGCACCTTCCAGAGCTTGCGGTTGTCCCGCTTCGTCCGGCCGTACCCGATGTTGACTAGCATATCGCGCTTGCCGTGAACGTAAGCTATACGGCTCCAGAGCTGCCAGAACGCGACGTCCGGGTACTGCGAAAACCAGACGTCTCGCGCTTCAGCAGCTTCGTCCATGCTCCAGTCGATCGCGTAGTCTGCAACTCCCATTCGCCAAAACAGCGCCGGCTGCATCCCATAGAGCAGGCCGAAGTTCGCCGGTTTGGCGCGCGTGCGCTGTTGGCCGTATCGTTCCTTCAAAGCCTTCACCGTGTCCGGGTCGCACCCGGCAAGGTAGTCGATCGCGTCGGTCTGATCCGACCACTCGCCAGAGCGCTGCATCATAGCGATGCCGGTGGCAAGGTGTGGGTCTACGTTGCGCTGGAAGACCTCGGCCAACTTGAACCCACGGGACTTCACTTCGCGGTACAGCCGGCACAGGTCATGCTTGTACTGTTGTAGGTACGCTTTTTGACGGTCCAGCGGTGACGCGTCCCGCGGCATGTCATTCGGGTGCGTCGGCGCCGGCTCCGGGATCCGATCAGCGTGAACGGCCTCAACGGCCCAGCCCGGGCCGTCGGCGTTCTCAGCTTCGCGGAAAGCCCGGATCGCGAGCGCAGCCGCGATTCGAAGTTCGATCTGAGAGTAGTCGGCGGCAACGTACAGGGCGCCCCCGCGGGCGCGAAACACGGAACGCAGCGGGCCGTTCGGGATGTTCTGCATGTTGGGGCTCTGACTCGAGAGTCGCAGGGTGGTGCAGTTGATCCCGAACAGGCCATGAAGTCGATCGCCCCCGAGCCGCTGGACGCGCCCGATGTAGTCTTCGACCATCCCGAGTTCCTTTTTGGCGGCTGAGAGCGTTTCGAAATCCGACCACCACTCGACACCGCGGGCCCCGGCGGCACGGCAAGACTTGACGTCGAGTGAGCGCTTCCCTTGTTGGTCGCGCGGCTTCACGCCGGCCGCTTCGAGGGACGCGGTGATCTCTTCCTTGGCCGCGTCCGAAAGCCCGGCCTTTGACGCGCGAAGTTCCTCCAGCGTGTCGCCAGACCACACCCCGTCGAATCGTTGCGCCAACACGGACGCGTTATCATCGATACGCGCCATGAGCGTGTCGCGATGCTCTTCGAGCGCTTGTACGTCGACAGGAACGCCGTGCGCGTGCATGTCCGCAAGACGAATAGTTGCGGCCGCCGCTCGAGCGTAGTGTTCGTTCGCGTACGCGGCATCCGCCAACGCGTCGATATCGTAATCAGGACCGGCGCCAAGCAATACGCGTGCCAGCCGGACGGGAAAGTCGACGTCGCCGGTGGCGTAATCGTAGTGTTCCCGGCTAAGGCGGGTTGGCGTCCAGTTGATCGGTTTCTGAAACGCCTTGTCCGTGGCCAGTTCAACGGCCCCGGGGAGGCGGTAGGTCAGCGCAAGGCCACCGAGGGTGGCCGACTTGCCGGACTTGTTGGCGGTCACCATGTCTGCGGCCGGGTTCGCGAAATCATCGTCGCCGCAACCCCGGATCAGTGTCCCGGCCCGGGCCGACCCGGGGGCGAAGACCCGGGCGACAAGGAGCGTGTCGAGAAGACGCGCCGGGCGCGCGTCCGTGTACCAAGAGGCCCACTGCAAATCGAACGCGAGGTTGTGCCCGGCCACTGTCTTACCCTCGAGCATCGCCCGGAACAGACGCTCGCGCTGTTCGCCGTTGAGCGTGTCAAGGTCGGCCGCGAATGTCTCGCCGGCGCCGTCTCCGATCGCCGCGACACGGGCACGTAAAGACGTGTCGAACGTGCAACCGTTCCGCTCTGCGTAGTCGCGCGCCGTTACCGCGCCCCCGATCCGGGCCGCTTTCCCCACGCGGACCGGCGCGTCCTGCGGGGTAAGCCCGGTCGTCTCAAGGTCGAAGCAAAGGGCCGGCATGGCCTCGAGCTTCGCGATAACACGTTCGAACGCCTGCGGTTCCATTGTTACCCCTCCCGTGTGTGCTTACTGGAACGCCTCATCGGGGATCCGGTGATGACCACCACCCCGGGCCCGCATGATCGTCGGCAGGTGCTGGCCTTCGTCGAGTTCGATCAGCCACCGGTTTCCGACCTTGCGCGCCTGAGGAACGCGGTCCTGATGAATCAGCTTAGTCAGCCGGGCCCGGGAAACACCGAGGCGGTCGGCGGCTTGGGAAAGGGTGATGAGGTTGTCGGTCATGGTTCTGCCCTCCGGTTGTTGAGTGTAGGCATATTATCGGTAACCGATCACACAATGTCAACATCGTCACCGCCGCCGATGGTCCGGTCTTCGAAAACCCGCGGCGCGATGTGGACTTTTACGCGGGACTTGTGGTGCCCCTTGGGCGCCCGCCGCGGCTGAGAGAACTTCCACCCCTCGGCCTCGAGTTCCTTGCGCGCGCGGCCGGGATCGACCCCGGCGTCGGCACAGAAACGCTTCCACACCGAGGCGTAGACGTAAGCCGTTCCCGAGTCGTCGCGCCAACCGTAGTGATTATGTGCGACAAGCAACGATTCATCGTCTTTCTTAAACAGCTTCTCGTTCGCGTAGATATGCTCGAGGACAGCTTCAGTGATCTCCATCTCTTCGCTTGATTCCGTTTCGAACCCTTCAAAAATCAGGTGCTGCAGGAAAAAGCCCCGGGCAACCGTGATGTGATCGGCGTCGGCGCCATCCTCAAGGCCGACGATGCGCGAAAGCAGCCGAAGGCCGGTGAGCATAGCGGCGCCGTGTTTGACCCGGCCGATGATCCCGCCCCGGTACGCGTCGACCCCCGCTTGCACGCGCTGCATCTCTTCAGCGTAAGTAGCGTCGACACGGCCCGGCTCTTCCATCATCACCCGTACAAGTTCCGGCCACGCGTGGCCGTAGTGCTGCGATACCAGTTCACCGAGGCGAGCAACGATCGCTTGCGGGTCCAGCGCGTCGAAGTCGGCCGACAAGGTGTCCGACCACCACCCCGGGCCGCCGGCGTCGGCGATGTTGAGGATACGGAATTGCGACAGGTTGACGTTGATAACGCGCGTGTGAAGGCCCTCGGGAACGTGGCCCGATACGTATGAGAAAAACGATTCCTCGCCGGTGGAGATGACCTGCGACGACCAATTCCGGTTTTCACGGGCCGAACCGTCGCGCTTCATCCGGTTTTTCCCGCTACCCTGTTCCGCCATATACCCGACGTTCCGCAGCGCCTCACGCGGCGCTTGATGGATCTCATCCAACACCGCGAACGCGTCGTTGGCGGCGTACAACGTGTTCTCGAGCGCGTTTTCAGTCGACCGCCATGACTGAATGACCGCCCCCGGCCGACCTACCCGGGCCCCGGACCCGCGAAGGGCGCCGATCGCTCTGGCCGCGGTCGTCTTCCCGGACCTCGAGGCACCGTACAGATGGATGATCGTCGATTCCGCCTCAGGGACCACCCGGAGCGCGGGACCGGACGCCGCAAGGCCGGCGAGCAAAGCGAAAAGCGGCTGTGTCGACAGGAGCCCGCGGTACGCGCGGTACAACGTCTCCGGGTCACCGGCACGATCGATCACGCGGCTGTCAGTGTCGACCGCCGCCCGTGACGACTCAACGACCGTCACCGGGGCCCCAGCCTCCGGGATCACCGAGCCCGACCCGTACACGTAATACGCACGGCCGTCGACGTTCAGCCAACCGTGGTCATCTACGGCGATAGTCTCCGGGATCGAGTGAGCGTGTACCTGAGCTTGCCAGAGCGACATCGTCTCCGCCACGCCGCCAAAAATGCCGTACTCCCGGAGGTTTCGAAGATCGCGCACCTTGTCCGGGTCCAGCAAAACCCGGCTCGAGCGCTGATAGGCCGTGGCCGCTTCGACTTCGTAGCTTACGCGGGGCGCCTCGCCGCCGGCCGTGGAGAAAGCCCCGCCGCGGTTGACGGGGTGCAGGATCAGCCGCCGGATCAAAGCGTGAGCGGCGTCCGTGCCCTTGAGCGTCACCCCCTCTTCACCGCCGTCGATTTCTTTGCAGACCTTGGGCGGGACCGGGTCACCGGGAACGATCCGCGGGACCATGTAGTGCAGGTTGCCGTGGTCGCACCGGGAGTACGGCACCTTGGTAACCCACCCCGGATGCACGAACTCGCCGGCCTTCGCCTTCGACTCGAGCGCCTCAGTCAGCGGGCCGGCGCCGGCGTTATACAGCCAGTCGTCGAGACCTTGCTTGCTGCCGTCGTCGGCCGCGGTGACAAGGAAAAAGCAAACGCCACGCACGCGGGCTTGAGTCGCGATCGCCTGAGCCAGCTTGTAAAGCGCGTACCGGGCCTGAGCATTATCTTTGAGGTCGCTATCACCGATCACGGCGACTACGCGGCCCTCGACCCGGCGAGCGATACGGGGGTGGATCGGCGTGTCTACGGTGAGGCCCTTGCCGGCTTGGGCGGGATCTTGCCACTGCGTCACGCCACCAATGCCAAGCGCCGGGAACCCGCTGGCCGTGGCCCCGAGAGCTTTCTTCTCGCCCTCGGTAATAATGAGGGGCTTCCCGGGTTCGTCGGCGTCCGGGAGAACAGCGGTCGCATCATACACGTCCCACGCGAGGCCGGCCGGCGATACATACTTCGGCCCGCCCGCGGGCGCTGGCGTGATCCGGTACCGGCGATAATCGGAGTCCGGGTACGGGATCAAGTATCCGTCGGCGGCGGCGGTCTGCCCGGGCCCGAAACAGTCTTCGCCGATGCGTTTGGCTGTCACGGATGCAATGCCGGCCGCGCTGGCCGCCGTCGAGTCGATCGCGGAACGCTCGAGTTCCGCAAGGTGATTCGCGGTGATCGTTGTCATCGCGCGCCCTCCGGTCTGATGTTCAAGGTGTTTACGAAAGGTAACAGAAGGGGGCGGCCGGCGTCAACACCGTGCCCATGACTACCGAAACTACGGTAAAGGTAGTCAAAGGTAGTCGCAATGGTAGTCTGATTTTTGGCCGCGTATCAGTACCTTATACTGTGTGACTACCATGACTACCATGACTACTATATATATGGAATGTCGCGCGTGGGGGATCGGCGGCCAACCGACAACCTACCCGGTCTTCACTGCTATCTGTCAAATCGATGGTAGTCACGGTAGTCTTGGTAGTCACGCTTGTAAGCGGCTGATTGACGGGGATTTTTCTCGACTACCTATGGTAGTCAGCGTTCACCATGACTACCATAAGCGCGGTAGTCAGGCCGGCCGCCGGGGACTACCCGCGCCGATGCTTTAGAATATGACTATCGAAGGTCATACTGTGATAAACGGGGGTTAAAATGGCTTGGCATGATGGGCTCACTGAGCGACAGCGGCG